>CALVXR010000028.1 GCA_944371445.1 uncultured Bacilli bacterium | reverse complement strand
TATTTGTCTAATCATTCTAATAGTAAAATTATCTTCACTAAAATTTCTTGGAACCGATTATCTATCTCCAATTAGCCCTTTCAATAAAGTAGGAATGAAAGATTTTATAACTAGACCTTCAAAAAATAAAGATGATAAAAGACCTAACTATTTAAGTAGTAAAAACACTTATAAATTAGGAGGTAAAAGATGAAAAAAATACTTGTTTTAATTATCTTACTATTTCTTTTTGGATGTGATTATAAAGAAATAACTGATAGTTCTGTAGCAACTATTATTGGAATTGATAAAGAAAAAGACGAATATGTCATAACAGCGCTCATTCCTAGAAAAGAAGAAAACAAAACAAATTTATATAAAGGAAAAGGTTTTTCTTTAAGTAGTGCATTTAATGACTTAAATCTTAATTTAGAAAAAAATATTTCTTTTTCTCATTTACAAACTATGATAATATCTGATGTGATTGCTAAAGAAGGTACAAATGAAATAATAAAATATTTTATAAGAGATGAAGAAGTACAAAAAAATTTTTACTTTTTTGTATCAAAAGATACAACTGCAGAAAACATTTTAAAAGCTTTACTAAAAACAAACAATAATGATTACAATACACTTACGAATGTCTTTATAAAACATAATAAAATTAAATTCAAAAATAATTCTATTGCTTTTCATGACTTTGTTAACAATGTATTAACAAAAGGAAAAGACGCTACTCTACACTCAATAACTTTAAATAATGACAAAGTTATCCCTTCAAATATAGCATTATTTAAAAATGAGAAATTAGTAGACTTTTCAAACAATATAATTGGATATAGCTTACTATCTAAAAAAGCAAAGGAAATTCTATTAGATTTAAAATATAAAGATGAATTAATAACTGTTTTAATCTACAATATTAATGTCAAATCATATGTAAAAGATAGAAATATTTACTATAAAATAAATAGTAAAGTACGTGTAAAAGAAAATCCTAATGATGTAAAAATTGAAAACGATCTAAAAAATATTATAGAAAATAACTTAATTAATAAAATGATTGATTTAAATAAAGAATGTAAAAAATATAATACAGACATTTTTGGGTTTGAAAATGTGCTAGAAAAACATTATATAAAAAAAGAGTTTAAAGATATCAATTTAAAAATAAACTTAAACTTAGAATATGAAAAGGATGGTAAATATGAATAAAATACATATATTTAGTTATCAAACTATGTTATATTTTTTATGTAGAAGCTCTTTTTTAGCATTTTTGCTTCCCCTTTTGATTAAATATAAAAGTGATATGATTATAGTATCTATTTTAGGAAGTATTATTTCATATATTTTATTTTCTATAATAATAACTATGTTTTATAAACAAAAAAAAGATAATATAATTGAAAAAACAGATAATATTAATCCCAAAATAATAGGTAAAATTATTAATATTATTTTTGCTTTAGCTTTTTTATATTTATCTTTAATTTTGATTACTAAATTAGGTAATTTTATAAAAGTAGAATATCTAGAAAATACATCTATATTTCTTATTTATATTTTAATTATATTGACAATTTTATTTCTATCTCATAAAGATTTAGAAACAATTAGTAAAAGTTCTACTATTTTATTTTTTATATCAATTTTGCTATTTATATTTAAGTGTATTATTCTATTAAAACATATTGATTTTACATATATTATGCCATTATTTACAAATAAGCCACTTTCTATTATAAAAGGAAGTTTGTTATATGCTGTTTTTATTAATGTTCCTACGATTTTACTATTTCTTATTCCGCAAAATGAAATTTATCCTAAAAAAAATGTTATAAATAAAATAAAAAAAATGTATGCATTTATACTATTTGTAATTTTTTTTCATACCTTTTTAATTCTTACTGTACTTGGGCCAAGTTTATCTAGCATATATATATATCCTGAATTTCATTTATTAACAAATGTTAAAGTTTTAGGCTTTTTAGAAAAAATAGAAGCCATAGTTTCTATCATATGGCTTGCTGATTTTTTACTTACAATTTCTATATGTTTAATATATGTAAAAACAACTATCATATATTATTTAAAAAAATTAAATCCAAAGTTTTATAACAAAATAAACAAATATAATTATTATAATAATAACTGATATAGTTATTATTATTTTATTGAATTTATTTGATTTAGGTTGTTTTTCTTCATTAATATCATCTAAAGATTCAAAGTCTTCTAATTTGAATGACTGTTTTGTTGTAAAAAAAGTTTGTTCTGAATCAATTTTTTTATTTTTTTCTTCTTCTATAAGTTTGTGTAAATCCATATTAGTTCTTGTTCTACTCATAGTTTCATCACTTGATTTAAGTTCTGATAACATATCTAAGCATAACTCATTATCATCCATTTGTTTAACTACATCAATACTAGTTGGCTCTACATCTACTTCTTTTTCTTTTGAAGAACTTAAATCTAAAGACTTTAAAAAATCTAAATCAACTTTTTTTAAACTTCTGTGTGAGTTATCTTCTTTGTGATTAGATTTTACTTTACTAATTATTGAATTTATATCGTAATTATCATCATTAGTTTCTAAATCTTCAAGTGTTGTTTTTGAAGTATTTACAGCTTTATATCTTGTTCTAACACTCTCATTTTCACTTTTCTGAAGCATATCTTTTAATTTTTGTAAATCTATTTCATTTGATTTTGATATTGGTGTAACACTTTCTATGTTAGAATATTCAGCAGTATTATAATCAAATATTTGTTTATATAAATCTTGATTTTTTTGAGTTCTACTATAAACAGTATTATCTATATCTTTATATCGATCCATTCTACTTGCCATTCTAACACCTCCATTATAAATATGATAACATATTTTTACATTTTTTTAAATGGTAATGTTACCCTATTTTTTAAAATACTTGCTTATTTACATTTTTTTATCTATAATTATATTGGAGGTTATGTTATGAAATTAAATGTTAATAAAGACAATTGTATAGGTTGTGGTGCTTGTACTGGTATATGCCCTGAAGTTTTTGAAATTGGTGATGATGGTCTAGCTGAAGTTTTTGTAGATGAAATTAGCGAAGAATTAAAAGAAGACGCTATAGATGCTATGGAAGGATGCCCTACTCTAGCAATATATGAAGAAAAAGAAGAAATTGAAAAATAATTTCTTTTTTTATGACAAAATATTCATTTAATTTTTATATTTTTTTATTATAATATTTAAAAGAGGTGAAGTATGCAAAACTATATATTTTCAATAACAGCTGCTTTTTTTACATTTCCTATTATTGCTATGTTTTTTACATTTCCATATATTATTTATCAATATAGAAAATATGGCTCTATTTTATTTATCAAAGCACTTATTGTTTATTCTTTTATTCTTTACTTACTTACTGTTTATTTTTTAGTAATATTACCTTTACCACAAATAAAAGATGTTATTAATTATAAAGGTGATTATTTACAATTAATTCCTTTTAATTTTGTAAATGATTTTATTAATAAAAGTAATTTCGTCCTAAATAATCCTTCTACATATATTGATGCTTTGAAAAGTTCAAGTTTTTATAATACTTTTTTTAATATTATTATGACTATTCCTTTTGGTATATATCTTAGATACTATTTTGGATTAAATTTTAAGAAAACAATATTATATTCATTTTTATTAAGTTTATTTTTCGAATTTACTCAGTTAACAGGATTATATGGGATATACCCAAGACCTTATAGAATTTTCGATGTAGATGATTTAATGACTAATACTTTGGGTGGTTCTATTGGTTACTTATTAACTCCACTTATTTGTACTATTTTACCATCTAGAGAATCATTGGAAGAAAAAGCATATGAAAAAGGGAAAGAAATATCATATTTTAGAAGATTTATCGCTATTTCTATTGATTTTATCTTCTCTTCATTCTTATTAATATTCTTATTTTCCATAAGTAATAAATTTTTAGTCAATTATATTCTTACTATAATATTTTATTTTATTATTATCCCATATACTACAAAAGGTTATACAATAGGAAAAAAAGTTGTTAAAATTAAAATTGTAAAAGAAAATGGTGACAATATTAATTTAATAAATATAATTATTAGAAGTTTTTCGTTATATATACTATATATTCCTATTCCTTTATACATAATCTATTTATTTTCATTTAATAATTTTTTAATTTCAATCTTATTAATATTTGTTTTATTTATTCTATTTATCTATTTAAGTTTTAACTTATTATTTGGTTTATTATTTAAAAGAAAATTATTTTATGAAAAATACAGTCAAACTAAACAAATAAGTACAGTTATATGAAAAAATTCTACTTTGATGTAGAACTTTTATTTACTTCATTATATAATTTTTTTACTTCTTTTGGTGTTAAATGTCTATATTCACCTGATTTTAAACCACTTAAATCTAAAAATGAATATGTTTCTCTTTTTAATTTTAAAACATTATAATTAAGTGCTTTAAACATATTTTTAACTTGATGATTTTTACCTTCATGTATAGTAAGTTCAACTATTGAAGTGTCAGATTTTTTATCATATCTTTTTACTCTAGCTTTTGCTTTAGATGTTTTAACCCCATCTATAATTACTCCATTACACAATTTTTTTAAAATTACAGGAGGTACTATTCCTTTTACTTTTACTATATACATTTTATCTATTTCACTTTTAGGATGCATAAGTAAATTAGCAAGATTTCCGTCATTTGTAAGAAGAATTATTCCAGTTGTATCATAGTCTAATCTTCCTACTGGATAAAGTCTATTATCAGTGTTTATCAAATCTAAAACGGTTTTTCTTCCTTTATCATCATTTGTTGTTGATACAACTCCTCTTGGTTTATAAAGTAATATATATTCTTTTTCTTCTTTATTTAAATATGTTCCATTTACTTTTATATTGTCATCCTTTGATGCTTTATCACCAACATTTATTTTTTTTCCATTTACTTCTACTTTACCTTCTTTTATATATTCTTCAGCTTTTCTTCTTGAACAATATCCAGAGTTTGCTATTATTTTACTAACTCGTTCCATAAAATCACCTAGGTCAATTATACAGTTTTTACATTAAAAACGCAAGAAAAAAGCAGTCTAAGCTGCTCTTTTAGCATATTTTCTTTTTTCAATCATCATGTATTCTGTTATACATGTTTCAATTTCTGGTAAAGCTTCTTTTTGTATATTGGAAAGTGGAACAAATTCTTTAACTGTATCAATATATACTTTTCCCCAAATAATGCCCATAACTACTTTTAAATCGTTAAATAGATCTGGTGTAATAGCCGTGAAAAAGTAACCGAATAAAAGTCTTTTTTGCGCTAGTAAAATTCTTTTATTTGTAAGAACTACAACATACGTTGTAATAATATCAAGTGCATTATCATTTTTTTGAGCTGCAAAAGCATATTTTACAACTTCACCTGGATTTAAATGCATATCAACTATTTTACAGTGAGCTTTTAATCTCCATGATACTGTCATTGGATACTTACGTTTAAATTCCTTTACTTTTTTATATACAACACTTTCCATATAAAATCACCCTTTATTTTATATATCCATTTTTCTTAAAGAATTCAATATAATCTTCTTTGCTACTAAATCCTTCTTTTTTATCTTTTATTTCTTTATTTTCAACGATTAACATAAGTGGTGTTCCCCATTCATTTTCGTTTAAATAAGATAAAGATTCAGTAAATTTAGTATGTTCTTCTTCTGATTCAAAATTAGAAATATTCAAAATATTAATTTTTATATCATATTCTTTTGCTATTTCTTCAAGTACTGGTTTAGCATCTTCACAATGACTACATCCAGTTTGAACCATTACGAATATTTCTTTTGAACCATTTTCTAACATTTCAGTATATTTATTATAGTCTATATAGTTAAGTGCAAGTTTTTCATCTTCACCTATAAATCCATTTTTCTTTAAAAATTCAAAGAACACATCTTCTGTTTTATATCCTTCTTGTTCATCTATTTTTTTACCGTCTTTAACAACTGCTATATATGGTGTACCAAAACTTGCAGCATCAATTGATAATTTGTTAAAAATCTCTTGTTGTTTAGCCTCTCCTATTTCATCAGTATTAATGTATGAATAATCAAATTTGTATTCTTTTGAGTATCTATCTAATACTGGTTTTAATAAAGAGCAATAACCACATGTTGGTCTACCTAAATATAATAATTTTGCTTCTTTACTTTCAAAAGCTTTATTTACTTCTTCTAAATACTTTTCTCCTTTTTTACTATCTATTACAGCTGCTGTTAAAATTACTGCAACAAATACTAAGCCTACTATTAAAATTGAATATAATTTTTTTGTTTCGTTCATTATGTACCTTCTTTCTATATTACTTCTACTAGACCTAATAATGGCCTATAATTACTATATCATAAAGCATATTTTTTTTAAATAGTTTTTAAATAAAAACTGTAGAATTACAATTTTATAAGATGTTTAATTACTAGCTATGTTTGGTCATTATTTTAGCTATTGCACTCTCTTGACTATATAGTACTGAATTAGTAATAAACTCTTCTCTAATTTTATAATATTCTTGCATAGCAAATAAAAAGTTTTTTGGATATATTATTTTATGCATTTTTTCAAATTGAGAGCAATCCTTTATACTTATATTAACGCAATTAAATTCATTTTCTATATCAATATATGTTCTATACTCTGCCCTTGGATCATCATACCTCACTCTAATATCATTTGAACCATGTTCAATATCTGATTCAGTGGATGAAATAAATGTTCCCAAACAAAGATATATCTCATTTGTTTTTTTGTTTGAGGAACTATTTCTACTATATGCTTTATTTATTAAATCTTTATCTGTTTTACTTTGTAAGTCCCTATCAATATTTTCTAACTCTTCTAAAACGCTTAAATAACGTATAACATCTTCTTTTTGCATTAGTTCATCTAATTCTACTGATAATTTGCTTAATTTTTCTCTTTCTTCTTTTAGTTTCAAGTAATCATTTTTTATTTTGTTTAAAATCTCTTGTTCCATATAATTATCTTTCCTTTCATAGGTATTGCACTATTTGAAAAACAAAATAATTAATTCAAATAACAAGTTTATTATACCATATCTAAAGTAACAATTTTATTAATATCTTGTTTTTTTACTATTTATTAAAAAAATTAAATTAGATTTTCTAACGCTACTATTATTTTCTTGAAAATATTATCATATTTATTAAAACTTTTCTATAAAGTTTAAAAAATATATATTTAATAATTGTTTTTATTTATATTCCTTATATTTTCTTTTTTTAATTTAAGATAAATTTATCTATATCAAATCCATCTGTTTCTAATATATATTTAGCTTTTTTGTTTTTAGCAGGTAAAGTGGCCTCTGGACAACAAGTTTCTTTTTCAAAAGATTTTAAAAAGCAGCAATAATCATATGGATATTCTTTTGTTGTAAAAATCACCTTCTTATAAGGTATTTTTCCAAACTATTGTACTGTAAAATCACTACATCTTTTAGGATCTTCATCTAATGTACATCTGTCAGTTGCAATCACTATTATATTGTCATAATTTATTCTTCTTTTCCTTCTTTCCCAATTGTCTTTAGCAATTTCAAAAGTATAATTGGTATGAGAAAAATAAATTTTTATGTCTTTTAATCTTCCAACAACAAAATTTTTTATTTTTATATTTTTTTCTTCAATTAAGGGTGCTTCTAAATATTCTTTTAGATTGCAACAAAACTTAACAAAATCATTTGGCTTTATATATAAATCAATTGTTGGAGATAGGAACATATGATTATAATCATGATACAATCTTCCACCTATGCATGTATTTGTTATTAATGATATATCACTCATCTTTTTATTTTTTAATATATTTCTTCTACATACATATAATTCTTTCTTTTCATTTGAAACTTTATATAAATTTTTAAAGTTATTCACAATTAAACCACACCTCTTTTCATATAAATATTAGATTATTTTTAATATACAACTTTTTATATAATATTTTTTAGTAATTATAATATTTATTCTATAATAAAATGACAAACAAAAATTCTTGTCAACATTTCATTTATCTCTTATCATTTACTATATTCTTTTATTTTAAGCAAATGTGAGATTATTAAATCTATAAATTATTTCAGTGAAGTTTAATAAAATTCTTTTTCATCTATAAGAGGAACTATATCTATTGCAGGTTCTTCATAAGGATGATTTGTCCTTAATTGTTCTATTACTTTTTTTACTTTATCGACATCACATACAAATTCCAATTTTTCTTCATCAACATATTCTAATTTGTTTAATTCTCCAATATATGGTTTAGCGTTTTCACTAGGTATGAATGTTCCTGTTACTCTTGTTGATGAAGTACAATAAGAATATTCTCCTATTATCCCAGCACCTGCTTCACAAACTGCTTTTCTAACATTCTCAACATTATCAACAGGTACTGTTACAAATATCTGAACTCTATTTACATTAAAATTCATTTTTAGTCACCTATTTATTAAAATTAATAGCAACACTTTTTATTTCTTGTAATTCAAATCTATATTTTTGCTTAACATTAGGATATTTTTCACGATCAACCTCACTTAAAAACATTTCTAATGGTCTAACCCATAAACTTCCATCTCCATATAATCTTCTATAAACAACTACTTTATCTTTTGTTTCAGAATCATTTGCAATATCTACAACTATATAATAATCTCCTTTAAAATGCCTATATATACCATTTATTTTAACTTCTCTCATTAACTATTTTCCTTTCTTCTACTATAAACTAATATTTCTTATAAAAGAATTATATCATTTATTTAAATAATTAACAATTTATCCTATAAAAATTTATCTAATATTTTATAATTATTTTCTTTTTCAAAAGATTCACATACCTTTTTTAGAGTATCTTTT
>CALVXR010000027.1 GCA_944371445.1 uncultured Bacilli bacterium | reverse complement strand
ATTATTTGCTTAAGTATTTTTTTTTTATGCAAAAAATAGTACAAAAAAAACACATTAAAAGATAATAGCAATTAATTATACTATTTTTACTTTTAACGTGCAATATCTAAATTATAATTTTTCTATTGTAGTTGCTAAATTTTCAAGTAACGCTTGTTTTATTGTTTTTTCTTTTTGAGTTTTATTCTTATGAATAATATCCGCTAACTTTTTTAGATTTCTTAAATCTTCTTTTAAAAGTTCTTTATTTTGCTTATATCTAACTTGCATCATATTTATAATATTATACAAATCATAATTTGGTGTTAATTCTAACTTTCCATATAAGTCTTCCATATCATATCTTGAAAATACTGGAATATCGCTATAATCCCCCATTATTTCTTTATAAAATTCAGAAATATTATTTGGAAGATTTTTAAATAACTCTGTAGCTTTGTTATATGCCACTTCTTGAATAGCTTTTTCTCTTATAGATAAATACTTCTCTCTTATTTCAGCAATATCTCTATCTTCTGTATCATAATCAATATCCATATCAAGATTTGTAGATAAAGTTCCTATATCATTAATATTATTCGATGCAGCAAGTTGCATACCCAAAATGAAAGCTTGCTTTAGTTCAGAAGCTTGTATCCTTATAAGCCCCATATTTAGTAAATACTTAAATATTATAAATAATTTAACATATTCATTAAATTCAACCTGTCCACTCTTTACTTCTTCTAAAACTTGTTGCCATAAACTATCAAATTCAAAATCTGATATTTTCCAGTAACTATCATTTAATAATCTTAAATATTTCTTACCCTCATTATTTTTATCATCTTTAAATGAATTTAAAGCTTCTTCTAAATTTTCTTTAAATTCCTTCTCTTCAAAGACTCTTGTTCTTACATATATTTCAATAAATTTAAAAAACTTAAATCTAGACGGATCATTAAAGAAATATTTATTATCAAATTCTCTTAAATAAAATTGATTTTTATCATTTAAAATTTTTGATGTAAGTATTATAGAATTATACTCATCATTGCTTTTTATATATTTCAATTTCTCTTTTACCATATTACCAGCCTTTATTTCAAATGACATAGCAATGGTAAACGTTAGCATAGTTCTTAAAATATCATAGTCAACGTCTGGATATTGATTTAAAGTTGCAGTAAATATCTTTTCAAAATCGTTTAATGCATGTTTTAATATTCTAAGATTTCCTGTACCAGATTTTTTAAATGCAGCTATTATTAAATGAGAATTCCTTTTATAAAAATCAATTAATTTTTCGTTATATGAATATTTCATTATCATTCCATTTAAAATATATGGATATTCTGGAATATATTCAAAAGTTTCTCCAATTAATTTTTCCTTAATCCTTTCATAAGCATTTGCTCTATCAAAAATATCTGTTATCTTATCCTCTAATATATTAGCTAAAGGTTTTGTACTTCCTTCACCTTTTTTATCCTTAGGAACTAAGTTCCCTTCTTTATCTAAAATATATGAAGCAATAAAAGTTTTCATCTCCATATTATTATTTTTAAACTTTGTGGCAAGTTCTTTTTCATTACATATTAAAATAGTTTTTATACCATCGTGTTCTACGAAATTATTAATATACCCTAATATATCTATAACATCTACATTAGCTCTTTCTAAGTCGTCGAAACATAATATTTTATCATCAATTGAAAAAAGTTTAGAAAAATCGACCTTATCTGAATTAAAGCTCATACTTCCAAACAGATTAGCCATATCAAGTCCAGTTTTAACATATTCTGGTATCCTATTTCCTTCTCTTGTATCAACAAATTTCTTTAATGTTTTACTAAGTGTAGGATTAGTTTCTATAAATATTTTTTTACTAATTTCTTCTAGGCTATTTATACCATACAAAGACATATATATAGTTTTATAATTTTTTCCATTAACTTTTATTGCTTCTAATCTATTTCTTAATTTATTATTCCAAAAATATGTCTTTCCACTTCCCCACTCTCCATTTAACATAACTGCATAATCAGTATACGGTTTTCTAACATAATCACAAATACTTTCAATTAATTCTTCCAACTTATACCACCTCTTTAGTTAGAATTATTCTATCATATTATTACATTTTTTGCAATTATATAATTATTATTTAACAAAATAACTTGTATTAATAAAAATCAATCATAAAAATAGTTCACAAAGGTATGTAATATTACAAAAAAAGAAATAAACCTATAGTAAGATTTATTCCTTTTTTATTTTTAAGATTTAAATAGATTTATCTGGAATGTAACCTATCTTATCACCCAACCTAACGCACGTTCTATGAATATCATGATTAAAAAATATCTCATCATAGATACACTCACAAATTAAATCATAATTAAGAGTTAAAACACCATATTTACCATCACGAACAACATAAATAAAATTATTTAAAAATTTTGCTGGATGACGTTCACTATAATATATATCATCATAAATACATGGACATACTTCTTTTCCTTCACCATTAATAGCTCCCCATTTTCCTTTTTTCCTCACTTTAGCAAAAGAATGTATGTCAAAAGACTTAACTTCATCATAAATACATGGACATATCTTTTCACCTTTACTATTAATTACTCCCCACTTTTCATTTAATACTGCTCCTACTTTATCTTCGGCTAAAGCATGTATATCGTCATAAATAGGTTCACAAATTATACTCCCATCATTATTAACACATCCATATTTTCCTCCATATTCTAGTATTAATATTTTTCCTGTATAATAACGTACACTAAATGTACCTTGAGGTTTAAATACTTCTATTCCTTTAGTATCTATTAATAAACTATTTAACCCATTATTGACAGCTTTTATAAATTGGTCACTAATTGTATAAACATAATCATAAATAGGTTCGCAAATCATTTCTCCTTTTTTATTAATAACACCGTATTTTCCATTTCTACTTACCTTAAAGAAGAGTTCAGACTTTCTATCCCAAACTTCTTCCTTTAGATGTTCAATAGAGTCAAATAACAACATATAAATTGCTCCTTTCATTTTAACTAGTTAGTTAAAAACTTCTTTTTTTCTAGTATTATAGCATAAAAAAAATATGAAAACAATATATTATGTTGATTTATTAATACAATTAAATGTTAAATAATTAAATGTTTTTATTAAAATTAATAAACTATATTTTTATATCCAAACAAATTTTATAATATTAATCTAAAATATGATGTACATAATTTTAGCAACCTCATAAAAATTTTAAGTTTCCGCAAAAAATTATATTTATATAAAAAATAGTTATAAATATACTAGAATAATAAAGTAGTTGTGGATAGAACATATTAAAAATAAAACCAGCTGTGGATAACTTTTCTTGTGTCTTTTTGGTATATATTTAAATAATTACATTTTTAAACAAAACATAGAAAAACACCCTGTTATTTGATATAATAAATTTGAACAAAATCAAAAAAGGGGTGTTTTTCTATGTTTAATTATAACAAAATTTCAAATAATATAAAAGCTTATTCTTTAAATTTTTCTAAAAAAATTTCATTTTCTTTAAGTTTACCTGTATTAAAATCTATTGCTGACTTGATTTTTGGTATTATTAAATCTAATTCTTCTCTTCTTTCTAACATTGCTAGAGCTTTAAATGAAAATATTAAACTTAAAGATACTATTGATAGAATTAGTAAAAATTTAGATAAAATATACGATAATCATAATAGTGTTTATTCTAATTATTACGATACTATAAAAAATTACATAACTGAAGATTCTTGTTTTCATATTGATAATTCCGATGTTAATAAAGATTCTTCTTCTAAGCTAGAAAATTTAGATAGAGTAAAAGATTCTTCTAGTAAAGATGAAAAAATTGTTAATGGATATACTATTACTGAAATTATAGCAACTAATACTCCCACTGACTTACCAATTAGTATGTATTCTAAAATTTTTTCATCTTTATCAGCAGACTATATAAGCAATAATAATGAAACATTAAAAGCAGTAGATCAAATAAGCAATTATTTTGGTAATATTGGTACATATATAATGGACAGAGGTTATGATGATAAGAAGTATTTTAAAGAATTTAATAACAGAGGATTAAAGTACATAATAAGAGGAAAAAAGAATAGAACTGTATTGTATAAAGAAAATAAAATAAATATAGTTGATTTAGCCAAACAATTTAAAGGTAAATATAACATTACTTTAAATATAAAAGGTAAAACAATAAATAGATATTGTAGTTATGCCAAGATAAATATATCTGATGTAAAACAAGAACTATATGCAGTATTTGTATACTTTAAAAATGAGGTAGCTATATTTTATACTAACAGAGAATTAAATGTAAAGAATGACGTTTTAAATGTAATAAAAAATTATTATATGCGTTGGAGAATAGAAGAATATTTTAAATATAAGAAGCAAACATTCGATTTTGAAAATTATAGAGTAAGAACATTAAAGAAGATGAATGCTTTAAACTTAATGATAACATTAGCAATAAGTTGTATATATATGATTACACAAAATTCTAT
>CALVXR010000026.1 GCA_944371445.1 uncultured Bacilli bacterium | reverse complement strand
TATAAATTTGCAATAGGACATTTTGTTTTAAAAATGGTTTTATTTTTTATATTCTTATTTAAAATAGGACATTTTGTTTTGTAAATACTTATTGAAAAATAGGACATTTTGAATTATTAATCACAATAATTTCAACAAATTTGACAAAATTATACATTTGTGCTATAATTAATGTACATTTGGTTGAAGATCATAATAAAAGGGGGAATTTTTTATGAAAAATGCTTATGTAATCGAATATTTAAATGAGAATGAGTTTAGAAAGAAAGAAAGATCAGTTAAGAAATATAATATGTTAGCATATAAAAAATTAATGTTTACATATTATCCTGAATTTAGAGAAGGAATTTTTAAAGGAGAAGTAGTTTCTACTAATAAAAAAGAAGGTATTGTTAAATATGAATTAAAATTACCTACTGACTCTAAATTTGCTAAAGTTTATCAAGAAATAGTATTACATTATACTGTATATGAAAATCAAAAGATTGTTATGTTAAATACTATAACTCCAGATGATATATTAACTGAAGGACATCAAAAAGAATTACAAACATATAAAGGAGTTCCTATTTCTAAATCTCATGCAGAAAAAGATATATTTAAAATTAATCTATTAAATATGTTAGGAGAATAAATAGTTTACGTAAAACTGTTTATTTTTTTAAGAAAATGTATTTTTGTTATTCTAATAAATAATATTTTATGATATACTATACTAGACAAAGAAAAAACAGAGGTGTATAAAGTGGAATATAATTCTTGTGATAAAGAGTTTAAAAATATAGTAAATAATATAATGGAAAATGAGGATTTTAAGGAAATAGTTAATTGTAGACATCATGGTATAACAAGGCTTGAACATTCTCTTAGAGTAGCATATTATTCATATAAAGTTAGTAAATTATTACATTTGAACGTTAGAGAAACTGCAAGAGCAGGGCTTTTACATGATTTTTTTGTAAATTCAGATTTATCTGAAAAATCTCAAAAAGTTAGTGCTTTTACTCATCCTAAAAAAGCATTAGAAAAAGCAAGTGATAGATTTATATTATCGGACATGGAAAAGGATATTATATATTCACATATGTTTCCTTTAATACCTACTAGACCACCTAAATATTTAGAAAGTTGGGTAGTTAGTTTAGTAGATAAAGTAGTAGCAACTTATGAATTTGCTAGTTCTTATTCTAAGATATTTATATCTAAATCATCTTATGCTGCAATATTATTTATTATTTTGGCGAAAAGAGGGTTATAAACTTTCTTTTTTTATTTTATAAAAATACGTTATAATGATGTAGTTAGATATAGTAAACGATTAGTTCAATTAAGTAATTTGAATTCAATTAAATATAAAGTTTTAGATAAAAAAATAATTACAAAAGAAATTAAAAAAGTATTAGATTATTAATTATAAAAATATTTATAAATTTAAAAAATAACTTCTTTATTATATAATTTTAGATAAAATTGAGTGAATGAATTTATTTTAAAAGAAGTGTAAAACGTTATTAAATATGACTAAAAAGAACATCTGGTAAAAGTCAATAGGTAAATTTTTAAAAATTGGCAGATATTTTGAATAGTTTGCTGCCTTATCAAATAAATTATTCCACGCCAAAAAGGTTTTAGTCGCAGACTAAAACAGATGTTCGTTATCATAAATATTCCTTTCGGGCTTTAGCCCTACAGTCATATTTATGATAACTATGAACCGTTCTTTGATATTTGAACTGAGTCAATTGGTTTGTAATATTGATTTTTTCGCAGCAATCCAAAAATCAATCTTTCAAGTTTACGAGCAGATAAAACGAGTGCACGTTTATGTTGATGTTTAGTAACTTCTTTATATTTAACATTGTAATATTCTTTTAGAAATGGGAAGTTCTGTCTAACACAGGAAGCAGCAGCTTCAACTAAATAATATCGTAGATATTTATTGGATTTTTTAGAAGACTTCTTATCTTGAGAATCAAATTCTCCAGATTGATTTCTTTTCCAATAAAGACCTGAATATTTTGCGAGTTTTGAATTATGTGAAAACCTATCAATATTACCAATTTCAGCCATAATGCCAGCAGCATATACTTTACCAATACCACGAATTGAAAGTAAGGTATGATAAGTATTAGAATCTAAACCTAAAGCCGTTTTTAAAATAGTTTTATCAATATTTTTAAGTTGCTGTTGGTAAAATTTAATAGTATTTAAAGAACAAGCAATAGCTATATTAATAGGTTCATAAGCAGTTTGATCTAATCTGTATGAAGCATTTATAGCCTTATTTAAAGCATTAACTTTATCATCTAAATTAGATGAATGATTTTTACTTTTTTCAGAAATAAAGTTAATAAGTTCTTCAACAGAAGATTCAGCAATTTGATCGGGAGACTCAAATTCTTCTAAGAAAGCAGAAGAAGTAGCACCGAACAAATTGGAAAAAGGCAAGTCATTTTTGTCTAAAGAAATCAAACCAGAGAAAGAAAGATATAAATTAGTTAAAATATATGTTTTTTCTCTTATCAATTCTTTACAAATATGATATCTTTGTCTTGTAAGACGTTGAAGTGCAATGTATTGAGAACCCTTAAATGGGTATAAAGACTTAGTTCTACCAACTCTTGCATAGTCGGCAAGAATATAAGCATCAATACCATCTTCTTTTTCTAAATCATGGAAACTTTTCTTGTATTTATCAAAATCACAAGCATTGATTTGATAAACTTCTGTATGAAAATTATTTAAATATTCATTAGAAGATAAATAGCAAGCAGGATGAAAAGAATACATACCGGTAGATTCCATAACAATAATTATTTTTTCAAAGAAGAATTTGTTTTCAATGTCTTTAATTTTATTTATAACCATATTATTTCCTTCTGGATTATTGGGAAATTTAAGGTTGAAATAAATATGTTGATCAAAGTTCATAACACAAAATTGGTTACCTTTTAATGCAACATCAACACCAATGAATAAACAGTTTTGCATAAATATCACCACCTTTCGTTTATGGATTTTGTGAAATGTAATAGACTACAGATACCCTTGCTTAAAAGTATGACAACAACCTCGTTATAAGAATACATCTTTGTTTAAGGATAATTTGCTGCGATTAAACTTAAAAGAGAAACATCATCTGAGTTAGAAGGATAATGACTAATAAGTAGGAAAACATTCTTTCATAGTAAACACCATTAAGGGTTACAGGAGTAAATAGAATAGATCCTAGTTATTACATCTCGAAAGATATAATAACACAAGGGTATAAATAATCCAAAGTTTTAACTATTTTACTTATAAAATAGAATAAATAAAAAATAGTTAATATAAGTGATCTTTTTCACTTACAAAAACTATTATACGAGGAGTAGATAAAATGATAGATTTACATTGCCATACAACTAATTCCGATGGTACATGGAGTACTATAGAACTGTTAAAAAAATCAGAAGAAAAAGGTATAGAAGCTTTGTCGATAACTGATCATGATAGTATTGCCTCTTATTTTGAATTGGATAATGTAGATAGACATAAATATTATAGTGGTAAATTAATTGTTGGGTCAGAAATAAATTGTGTATTTGATGATACTAAGATTGAGTTGCTTGCTTATGATTTTAATAAAGAAACAGTACAAGAATGGTTAGATTCTTTGTATGGAAAAGAAAATGTAAAAAATAATTTTATTAAAGAATTTAATGATATGGTAAATATTTGTAAAAGAAATAATATAAAGTTATCAAATAGTTTATTATATAATCCAGATAAAGAGTATCCTATTGATGTCATATATTATGATGTTATAAAAAATGAAGAAAATAAGAAATACGTTGAAGAAGATGTGTGGAATAGTAAATCATTATTTTTTAGAGAGTGTACAAGTAACAAAAAATTTATATTATATAGAGATTTTACTAAAGATTATCCTCAAGCAGAAGATGTAGCCAATATTATTCATAAAAATGGTGGTAAAGTATTTTTGGCTCATTTATTTGTGTATAAGTTGGATAACTATAATGAATTTTTAGATAAGATAGTATCATATGGATTTTTAGATGGAATAGAGTGTTATCACAGTGACTTTAACATAGAACAGACAAATTTATTGTTAGACTACTGTAAGAAAAATAATTTATATATTTCAGGAGGTTCAGATTGTCATGGTGATAGACGTCATGATAGAGTGTTAGGGGAACTAGATATAAGGTTAGATATTATAAAAGATTGGTATAAAGAATGATAAATTTTATAGTTATTTAGTATAATATATTTTTATAAAAATGATAATAAATATTTAAAATAATTACTTGATAATAAGTCTTGATGATGTTATACTTAATATGCAAGTATTTTGTCCTCGTAGCTCAGTAGGATAGAGCGATCGCCTCCTAAGCGATAGGCCGTTGGTTCGATTCCAATCGGGGACGCCATTATTGATAATAAAAAGTCTTGTAATTAATGGGAATCAAGACTTTTTTATATAAAAAAGATGTTACAATGAATTTAATTTCAAAGGTCTGACAGCATTTAATTAGAGGATTGCAATTCGTAATTTACTGATGACAATTTTTTTATTCTATCATAGTTATAATAACAAATAAGTTATCAATTGCTTTTATCAAATAATTTAATTTTTATAATTATTTTCTTAATCATAAAAAATTTTCGTCATAAGTATTCATCTCTCTATCCATCCTATTTTTTTTATTCACTCTTTGTTTAATACCATTATTTTTTGCTGATAAGATTGATTTGTTATGATTGATGTGAATGAAATATTAAATGGAAAAATATATAAATATTAATAATTAAGGGGTATGAAAAATAAATTGATGATATTGAGAAATTTTTTAAAGTAAATAACTTTTAGTGTAGGCTGGTTGACAAAATAAATACATCATGCTATCATATAGACCAATTTTAAGGGGGAATTATATATCATGAAAAATATGGAGAAAGCAATTCGTTATTTAATTAAGAATGGGTATGATGAAAATTTAGCTAAACAATTACCAAAATTATTTGTTTCTGATTATTTTGATGGGGAGTTAGAAAAAATTAGTGAATCAATTGATTTGTTTGTTGATAGAGTTCAAAGGGGAAGTGAAGTACCAAATCAAAATAATAATGTAAGATTTGCAATAATAAAGGGTGATATAAATCCAAAATCAAAAAGTTGTTTATTCTATAATTTTAAGTATAATTTAACAAAAGAATTTTTTAATAAAATTAGAAGAAGACCATTAAAAAATATATTAGAAAAAAACGGAGCTTTTTCTTATGATTCCAAATATCTTCGTTACTTTGTACCTGTTGTTGGAGAACCTCAAGGATATACAGATTTATGTGTAGTTATATTGCTTATGGGATACGTTCAAACTGTATATATTAAACTTAAAGATTTATATGAATTGTTAAAAGATAAAGGTTTTGATGAAAAAACAATAAAAATTATTTTAGGAGAATATGGAAATGGATTAGTATATCCAAATACTATTCCGAATGAAGGAATATATATAAATTATGATGCTATTATGAATTTAGGTAATTTTGAAAATGTTAAAACTCGTAAATTAAAGTAATTTGTAAAGATTAACAGGTTAGATTAATTCAAATATATCATATAATTTATTTTACTAAATTGAGTAGTAAAAATATAACTTTTGTGTTATAATTACTTTGAAATTGGTGTTCTTATTTTAGGTTAGAATTTCAAAATGGTTTATTGTGATGTTATTGATACTCTAATAGAATGTTATTTAAAATAATAAAAAAATGGGTACCATTTGAAATTTAAACTTGTTTTCTTTTAAAGATAGTCCGTTTGTTTGATTTCAATTAGTGATTCCGTTTGAATTAACTTTTTTTGGTTTAATATAGAAATGTGGTGGGTTATGCAAAAAGTAATTGATGAAGTATATGAGGAAGTAAAGAAAAGGTGTATGATGCCTAGTAATGCGTATGGGATAGGTGCTTGGGATCATCATATTTTACTGGTGTATAAGATAGCTGTTAAAAATCATGCTAGTTATGGTGCTGATAGAGATATTGTTGCATTAGCGGCTTTACTCCATGATATTGCGTCTGTTACTAATAAAAAATTTACAGAAGAACATCATATAATTGGGGCAACAATAGCAGAAGAGATTTTAAGTAAATATAATATTCAAAAAGATCAAATTGAACTTATTAAAAAATGTATATTAAATCATAGAGGTAGTAGATTAGTAGATAAAACTACACCTGAAGAGATATGTGTTGCTGATGCTGATGCTATGGTTCATTTTTATAGTGTACCTTCACTTCTTAGAATGGTTTATGTTGAAAAACAAATGACTATTGATGAAGGTGCAGAGTTTGTACTAAACAAGTTAGAAAGAAGTTATAATAAATTATCAGAAGCAGGAAAAAGTTTAATTGAGAATGAAAGGGAAGCTGCTAAAATATTACTAAAGAGGATTTAAACTTAAGATAAAAAGACGTTCTTAATATTTATTAAACGTCTTTTTTGTTTATAGAAAACCCCTAGATAGTCTAGGGGTTCAATAAAGCTTTAGCGTTGAGTTGAAAAAAATAACTCCTTCTAATATAATATTCGTTGCGACTGCAAGAAGCAAGAATAATATTAGAA
>CALVXR010000025.1 GCA_944371445.1 uncultured Bacilli bacterium | reverse complement strand
TATTAGCAAGAGTAGTGACTTGTTTTTCTATTCCACCATAATTTAAATGTAACATTAGAAAAGTTATTTTTTTCATATTATTACCCCACTTATACAACAAAACGTTATATTATTTTAATATTCTTTTGTAAAAAAAGTTATCTTTATTATATGGTGCTACAAAGTTTTTAATAAATATTCTACATTCTTTGTTTTCAAACTCTGCAAAAGTTTCATATCCATCGCTATAATTAGAATAATTATTAATTTTATTTTCATATGTCCTTACAATGCTTCTATAAAACTCATTAAAATTAGTAACTGAAGATAAACATAGAATAACACCAAGTATTGCAAGTCTTATATACCATTTATTGTTTATTGCTGTATCAACAAAACTTATTATTTCAAGATATAACAATACTAAAATTGGTATAGTAGCTCTATTTCCTAAATCTAATCCACCACCTAAATAGAAAAGTGGTAATATTGCAAAAATTGCAAAATAACTAATAACTTTTTTCCTGTTTTCTTTTGTTATAATAATAGCATAAATTCCAAATTCTAATATTAGATATATAACATACATAAGTAATGCTATATATAAATCCCCTTCTTGCATTTTCTTTGCTAAAACAAATCCTTTATCACTCGAATTTTGCATAAACAATAATCCTATTGGAATTACTGAGAGTACTGCAACAATATTTGATAATGAAAATAGACTTTTTATTCTGCTAATAGTAATTTTTTCATTTAAATTAAATCCAAATATAATTACTATTAAAAACCATATTACAATTCCTATTACCGGAAAAGGTGAATAAGGTACAAGAAGTGCTGCATATACACCTAAATTCTCATATTTTTGTTCGTTTACAAATAATATTGTTACTAACCACGCAGGTATAGATTGGTTAAATACCCAGAAAAGCTGAGTTATAAATGTAGACATACAAAAGTAATTATTAGCTGTATCTATATGTTCAAGCCCAATTGGAGAAACCGTATTTCCTGTTATTGCATTTGAAATTACTTTTGTTATAACATCTATTCCACCAAACATAAAAAATACTAATAAATATCGTATTTTTACTTTATTAAATTTTCTAAAAACAAAATAAAAGAATAATGTAGTTCCTAATATTTGCCATAATAACATAAATATACTTGCTATATTAAAGCCAAATAGTTTACCAACTACCGCACCAGGAAGAAAGTATGCAAAATAATAACTTAATACTCCTTCATTAGAGCCTATTGAAGCTGTTTCATATTCCAAATTAGAATAGTCATATTTAACAGGCCATTCATTATTAATTAAGTCATGAAGTATAGCATTTCTTCCACTATAATCCCAATTTTGAAAAAATATTCCTCCTGCTCCAGACATTACATTAATGATTACTATAATTAAAAATACTATAGCAAGCTTTTTTAAGTTAAATATATTTTTATACTGTTCTTCGGTTTTACTTTTATATCTTTTTATTAAGCAAAAAGTTGCAAATAAGATAGCTAAAACTGCCGGTAGTGAAATATACCACTTAAACCAAAATGAAAGTAATATAACAATAGGAACTAGTAAATATAAACAAGTAATTATGAAGATAGATATATCTATTTTAAAAAATTTACTACTTTTACTATTTTCCATCAATCTCTCTCCATTTCTTTATTTCATCTTTATTTACAATAAAGCTATTTTTAGCTATATTAGCTAAATATTTATCAGAATAAGAATCAGAATAAAAATTAATTATTCTATATTTATCATACTCTTTATTTAATCTTAAAAGCTTTTCTTTTCCATAACAATTTTTACTTTCAAACTTACCAGTATTTTTATTTACCTTTGTTGCAATTAACTTGTCCACTCCGATACTTTTACAAATTTCATTTAGTAAAAATTCAGGAGATGCAGAAATTACAACTACATTTTCTTGCTTTTTATCTAAAAACCATTTCTTTATTCCACTTTTATGCAAATTCCAAAATTCTTCTACATGATTATCTATGTTCTTTATCCCTTTTAGGAAACTAAAGAATTTCTCTTTAAAAAATTCTTTTTCTTTTATGTTTAATTTATATAACAAAAAACCATAAATCTGAATTGGTAGATATCTTATTAATAATATATTTTTCTTTAAGGAATAAAGATAGAAATCTAATGTACTATCACTATAGTATATCGTTTTATCAAAATCGTATACATTTAAATCTAACATATTAACACCTTATATAATATAAATAATTCCAAACATAAACAATGCATATATTAATACAATAAGTAGTAAAATCTTGTCATTAACAATTACATCTACCGGATCACCGTATGAATCTCCCTCAATATCTAAACTGTACTTCATAAGAATAATCATTATTACAGGAACAGTCCATATAAGTAAATTATTTCCTGTTTTTAATAATGTAGTAGGATCAACACACCAAAGTGAGTAAAATACAATGCATAAAGCAACACATACGTACATATTTTTATCCAAAAAGTCTTTTGTATAGCATTTTAATACTTCTCTTGATTTATCTCCTTGTTTTAAAATTTCATTTCTTCTTTTACCAAGTCCCATATAAAATGCTCCAGAAATTACAGTTAAATATAACCAGTTAGATAGCTCTATATCTGTAATCACTGCTCCATATAATACTCTTATTAAAAATCCAGCAACTAATATAACTATGTCTACAATAGGTTTCTTTTTCAATCCAAATGAATATGCTACATTTATAGCTAAATATAAAAGTAACAACATTATAGCAATAATTCTTTCATACCCTATAACAAATATACTTAATGTTATAGCTATTACACCTAATACAAGTGCAAGAATAATAGCTTCCTCTTTTGAAACCGTTCCTAAAGGAAGAGGTCTTTTCTTTTTTATTGGATGTTTTTTATCATTTTCTATATCTTTTATATCATTTATTATATATACTATTGATGATGTAAAGCTAAATATTATAAAACCTACAATACAGTTTGTAAGATTATGTATATCAAGTAATTCCCCACTAAAAACCAAAGGTAAAAATATTAGTACATTTTTTAAATAATGTTTTATTCGCATTAATTTCATATATTCTTTTATTTTGCTCATTTATTATTCTCCTAATATCTTATTGAAAAATTATATAATTGTTTTTCCATACTATTATTTAATGGTACTAAATTATATTTAATATTTCTATCTTTTAAATAAAATAATATACCGTAAGCCTCTTTTGATGTTAAAGAAATGTTAACTACTTCTTCCTCTTCTTTTTCTTCTGTAAAATAATAAAAGTTTTTATTTATTCCTCTTGCTATATTTAAATCATTTATTCTCCATTTTATAAAATAAAGACAATTTATAACTAGTATGACTGATACAAAAATAGCAATAACATTTAATATTAATTTTGTAAATTTACTACAATTATTTGCTATTACAAATAATACGAATAAAGAAATAATTGGTATTAAATATAACTGTGGAGAATACCTTGCCCACCATGCTTCATCCAGCATAACTGTAGTTAAAATAACTCCTAACAAAATTAATAATATATACGTTCCCATTTTTTTATTTATTTTATAAAATGGTATAATACTAAATATTAAAATAGCGATTGATATAATAAATATACCACTAAATAAAACACCATATCCGCCTATTCTAAGATCAGGTATTCCTAATCCTTGTTTTTCTTCTTCTGATACTGTAAAAGGTACTTTTAACTCTGGATCTTCGCCTGTACTGTAAAGTACATTTTCTGACTTAGAAAAAATAGATTCAAATAATTTTTCTGCTCTATTTTTACTACCAAAAGATACTGGTTGCATAATAGTAATAATATCTACTTTTCCTTCACCAAATAATGGATATAAAGGATTCTTATGGTCTATTGTATTTTTTACATAAGAAGAGAATCCTACTATAACTACACCTATTACAACAATAATTGCAAACCTAGAAGTTAGCTTTATTATATTTTTCTTAAATTCATTATTTTTCCATGATTTATATAACCATAATAAATAAAACAAAATACTAAATATTCCAGAAAATAACAATCCTGTAAATTTTATATTCATACATATTATAATTGAAGATGCAAGTAATAACCATTTTTCAGTATCTCCTATATAATCAAACTTCTTATCAGTTATCATTATTAAGAATAATATTATGGCATAAATATATAGCCCCATTATACCATCAACATAATATGAAAACATCTGTGCACAAATAATAGGATTTACTACAAGTAATATAGAAACAATTGCAGATTGCCATATTTTTAAATGTCTCTTTGAAAGATAAGCAAACACTAAACAAGCAACTGATATCATAGTAAGAAATACTATAACTTTACCTGATTCTATATCACCTGTTATTGAATAAATTGATGCAGCAAAGTTCCATGTAGCTTTTGGATAATGATCTATCCATAAACACATTTTTTCATCTGCCATTTCTGGATTATTATCTTTTATATAGTCAAGACTACTTTGTCTTGTTGGATTCCATCCTTCATTTAAAATTCCAATAGCCACTTTATGATAATAATTTCCATCTGCAGTTAAATCATAAGTATAACTTATAAGATAAGTAGATATGATTACAAGTATAATTGCAACTACTATGCTTATACATCTATAAATGTAGTCTTTTTTTATGTTTTTTCTTCTTAAAAATAAATAAACAGCTATTGTTATAATAGATGATACAATAACATTAGCAATTGACATTGGAATATTTATAAATTGAAATAATGTTGTAACCATTATATCTATAACTATAAATGACAAAATTAAAACACCAATATCAAATATAATATTAACAAATTTATTATCCTTCATATGTACCCCTTAAATTTTATATAATTATAACTCAAATATATCATAAAAGTCAAAGTAATACTTTGACTTTTATTTCATTAAATATTATTTTTCAATATTAATCTCTTTATCAACAATATATTGAGGTCTCTTCTTACTCTCATCATAAATTCTAGCAATATATTCAGATATAATCCAAATAGAAAGTAATTGAACACCAGCAAAAAATGTAATTGCAACTATTATTGATGTCCATCCAGCAGTAAGACCACTAAATTTAAATATATAAGCAACTATTGCATATATTAACAATAAAAATGAAATTATTATTGAAAATACGCCAAGACCACCGACAATTTTTAATGGTTTTGAAGAAAAACTAATTATTCCATCAGATGCTAACTTTAACATTTTCTTTAATGGGTATTTAGTTTTTCCAGCAAATCTTTCTTGTCTTTCATATTCAAATGGAACTTGCTTAAATCCAACCCAACTAAATAGGCCTCTTAAGAACTTATTATG
>CALVXR010000024.1 GCA_944371445.1 uncultured Bacilli bacterium | reverse complement strand
CCTTATTTTATAAGGCTTTTCAGAGGTTTTGGTAACATCTTTTTTAATTTTGGAAACAAAATGGAAACAAATCGACTATTTTTTATGATTTTTTGATTTTTAAAACCTTCGCAAACCCTTATTTTATCTTACTTTCCACAACAATTCTTATACTTTTTACCCGAACCACATGGCTTTTTATAGTAGGTATTTTAGTAGCTTTTGAGAGCATTTTGTGGCTCTTTTCGGCTATTGAATGCACTTGAGAGCTTCCAACAGCACTTGAGAAACCTAGCAGAAGGTATCTAAAAAGGTATCTAGAATACTTTTTTAATACTTTTTCGTAATTTTTTAGCAAGTTCTTAAAATCTGATATTTTTTATAAAAGCGATTTTATTTTTTCCTTATCTATCGCCATTAAAAACAATCCTAATTTAGGTCCTTGATCTTTACCTAATAGCATATTATATAAAATTTGAAAATATCTTTTTTGTGTTTGTTTTAATTCTTTATCGACTAATACACCATCTTTGACTACACTATATAATGCTGTTTGTAATTCATCTGTTGTTTTAAATTCTTCATTTAATAAAGCAATAGTTTTACTTAACCACTCTTTTTCTAAATCACTAAGTGTTTCGTAAAATTCATTGTTTCTTTCATTAAGTAGATTTACTTGATAATCAGCACCATATTCTTTTACCCAATTTTTAGCTAATTCTAATCTCTCATCAAACTCTTTTGTATTAACATCTATGCTTTCTTTACTTAATAATTCTTTTAATAATTCAATATCAAAATTTACTATAGGAAGAAATGTTGCTAAATAACTAAAATTAGGATATTTTAAATAATCTTCTTTTACATTAGTTAAATCTAAAATACTTCTATTTTTATCATCAATATTTCCATTAAAATATAATTTTATCCATCTATCAAATTCACTATAGTATCTTATAACATCATTATCTAACGCTATATCAAATGCATGCATATTATCAAATCTTGCATAAAACCACCAAATAATATTTTTATCATATACTTTTAATAAATCTGTTATAGTTAAGACATTACCTGTTGAAGAAGACATTTTAGCTCCTCCACCCTTAATTCCAATAAAATTATATGGAATATATACGGGTGGTTCATAGTTATATATTTCCCTAGCCACCCTTTCAGATACTGCCTTACTTCCGTTAGATGCAGAGTGATCAATTCCACCAGTTTCAAAAGTAACATTTTCTACCATCCATCTCATTGGCCAATCGACTTTCCATTGTAATTTAATATTATCAGCATTATTAATATTTAGTGCATCATTATGTCCACATGAACATGAATAAGTTACTTCTCCTGTTTCTAAATTATAATTAGATATTTTAGTTGTATCTTTTTTGCATTTTGAACAATATATACTTATTGGATAATAGTTTTCTCTTTCTTCTTCTGTTGAATCTTGAGTTCTAAAATCATCAATAATACTAAAGATTTTATCTCTGTTATCCATCGCAACTTTTATATATTTATTGTATCTTCCTGATCTATATTCTTTTGCTTGATAAATACATTCAACTTCTACATCCATAGCTTTTAATTCATTTAAAAATCTATTTTCCATAAAAAAAGCATATGATTCATTTTCAGTAAATGGACTTGGTATATCAACATAAGGCATACCTATATATTTTTCATAACTTGGATCAATATTACCTGGTACTTTTCTAAATCTATCAAATTCATCAAAAGATAAAATATATCTAACTTTTTTACCTAGTTTTCTTAACTCTTTTGCTACTAAATAAGGTGTAGCAATTTCTCTAAAATTTCCTATATGTACAAAACCACTAGGACTAACTCCACTTGCAACAGTGTATACTTCTTCATTTGGTCTTTCTTCAATAATTCTCATAGCAACTTCTTTTGCCCAATTCATTTTCCTCATTCCTTTCATTAAAAAAGTGACTCAAAACATATTGATTGTTTCAAGCCACTTTATCTTACTAATTTAAATACAATTATCTAAACCTACATTGAAGATACGCTAAAACAACCAATATATACTATTGATTTCTTGTTCTTCTTTATAGATTTTTTTATTTGGTTGTTTAACATAAAAATCTCTCCCTTTCATAGTAATTAGATTATAACATTATTTTTATTAAATTGCAAATGTTTGAAAAAAAAACTAAATATTAAAAAGTATTATTTTATGTTCTATACCACTTTGACAATGGACATATTTTTATATTCTTTTTAAGCAAAAATGCTTATAATTCCTTATAAATAAAGGAAATATTGCATTTTAAATTCTTACTAAAAAATTGCGATTTTACCACTAAAAAGGGTATCTAGATACCTTTTAGATACTCACTTGAAGGTATCCAAAAAGGTATCTAAAGTATATTTTGAAGTATTCGGAGCACGAAAAAAGCCCGTAATTACTGGGCTTTTACTACTTTCCACAACATTGTTTATATTTCTTACCACTGCCACACGGACATGGATCATTTCTACCAACTTTTTTTACTCTTTTAGGAGTTTGTTTTTTAACTTTATTTAAATCTTCATTAGTTGTTCCTTTTTCTACTTGCTTTCTTTCAATATTTTGTCTTATTTCTGATTTAACTAAAAATACTGTTGTTTCTTTATCTATTAAACTAAGCAATTTTTCAAATAATTCAAATCCTTCTGTTTTGTAAGCTCTAAGTGGATTTTCCTGTGCATAACCTCTTAAATGTATACCTTCTCTAAGTAAAGATAAAGTATTAATATGTTCCATCCAATGTCTATCAATTATTTCAAGTGAAATAGCTTTTTCAAATTCTTGTGTAATTTCTTCTGGTAATGATTTTAATTTTTCATTATATTCTTTTTCTAATTTATTATATAAATATTCTATTAAAGAATCTGCATCTTTTTCATCTATATCTTTATATTCTACTTTTTTTCTTAATAAATTTGTATTCATATATTCAAGTATTTCTTTTTTATCATCTTCAGTTAAATATCCTTCAGGCATTATATGACTGTCAACTAAATCACCAACAAAGTTATAAAATGAATCCAAAACTTCTTCATGAATAGAATCACTATCTAATATTTCATTTCTTTTTTCATATATAATATTTCTTTGTTTATTAATAACATCGTCATATTCTAGTAATTGTTTACGAATATCAAAGTTATTTCCTTCAACTCTTTTTTGAGCTGATTCAATAGATGATGAAAGCATTTTATTTCTAATTGATGTATCATCATCAAAACCAAGAGATTGAAGTAATGTTTTGGCTCTATCTGTACCAAACTGTACCATTAAATCATCTTCAAATGAAACACAGAACTGTGAATAACCAGGATCTCCTTGTCTTCCTGAACGTCCTCTTAACTGATTATCAATTCTTCTAGATTCATGTCTTTCAGTTCCAATTACACATAAACCTCCAAGTTCACGAACACCTTCACCTAATTTAATGTCAGTACCACGACCAGCCATGTTAGTTGCGATTGTAACAGCACCTTTTTCACCAGCTTTTGCTATTATTTCAGCTTCTCTTGCATTATTTTTTGCATTTAATACTTCATGTGGTATTTTTTCTTTTTTTAACATAGAACTTATAAGTTCACTTGTTTCTACAGCTACAGTACCTACTAGTACAGGTTGTCCTATTTTATGTTTATCTTTTATTTCATTTACTATTGCTTTATATTTACCTTTTTTAGTAGCAAATATTAAATCTCCAAAATCTTCACGTGCTACTGGTTTATTAGTTGGTATTTCAATAACATACATATTATAAATATCTCTAAATTCTTCTTCTTCTGTTTTTGCAGTACCTGTCATACCAGCAATTTTTTTATACATTCTAAATAGATTTTGGAAAGTGATAGTAGCTAAAGTTTTAGTTTCTTCATTTATTGTTACTCCTTCTTTAGCTTCAATTGCTTGATGTAATCCTTCTGAAAATGATCTACCAGGCATAAGTCTTCCTGTAAACTGATCTACTATAACTACAGCATCATCTTTAACTATGTAATCATAATCCTTTTTCATAGCATAATTTGCTTTTAAAGCTTGATTTATATAGTGAACTAATGCAGTATTTTCTAAATCATATAGATTTTTTAATTTAAAATCTTTCTCTGCCTTAGCAATTCCTTTATCATCTAAAGTTACTGCTTTTGTTTTTTCATCATATATATATCCTTGATTTTCTTTTAATGATTTAGCAAATTTATCAGCACTTTTATATAAATCATAAGCTTGCATTTTACCACCTGATATAATAAGTGGAGTTCTAGCTTCATCTATTAATACTGAGTCAACTTCGTCTATAATAACATAATTAAATGGTCTTTGTACTCTATCTTCACGTCTTACAACCATGTTATCTCTTAAATAATCGAACCCAATTTCGTTATTTGTAGAATATGTTATATCACAGTTATAAGCTTCTCTTTTTTCTGATGGTGTAAGTTCTCTATAATTTATTCCGACAGTAAGACCTAAAAATCTATAAATTTCTCCCATCCATTCAGCATCACGCCCTGCTAGATATTCGTTTACTGTAATTATATGTACACCATCACCAGTAAGTGCATTTAAATAAGCAGGCATGGTAGAAGTAAGTGTTTTTCCTTCACCTGTTTTCATTTCAGCTATGTTACCGTAATGAATAGCAAGACCACCTAATATTTGTACATAATATGGTTTTTCTCCTATTACACGATAAGCAGCCTCACGTGCTACTGCAAAAGCTTCTACTTTTATATCTTCAAGTGTTTCCCCATTTTCTAATCTTTTTCTAAATTCTTTTGTTTTACTTTTTAATTTTTCATCTGATAATTTTGACATTTCTTCATCTAAAGCTACTATTTCATCAGCTATTTTTTTAAATTTATTTAATTCTTTATATTCATGATCAAATATTTTTCTTAAGAAATTCATTCTTTCACCTTTCTTTCTTAAATTATATTTTATCAAAAAAATAACAAAATTAATAGTAAATTACTAGAAAAAAAACAAAAAAGGCGGTTTTTCCGCCTTATTTAGTTTCAATTATACCGTAATCTCCATCTTTTCTCTTATATATTATATTTATTTCATTTGTTTTTGAATTTTTAAATACAAAGAAATCATGATCTATAAGTTCCATTTGTAATATTGCTTCTTCTTCATCCATAGGTTTCATATCCACTATTTTTCTTTTTACTATTTTAGAACTTGCATCTTCCTCTAATTCCACTTCAAATTCAAAATTAAATTCTTCAACAATATCTTTATTTTTCCTTTTTCTCATTCTAGTTTTATTTTTTCTAATCTGTCTTTCTAATTTATCTGATACTGTATCTATTGCATCATATAAATCTTTTGAAGACACTTCCGCTCTTAAAATCATTTTTTTGGCTGGAATTGTAACTTCTACAGTTTGATTAATTCCACTTACTTTTACTACTACAGTAGCAGTAATAGAATCTGAATCAAAATATTTTTCTAGCCTTCCTATTTTTTCTTCAATGTAAGATTTGATAGCATCTGTTATTTCAATCTTGCTACCACGAATGTTAATGTTCATAACATCACCCTTTCTAATATAATTATAACACATTTTTTTGAATGTAAATATGTTTTATTATGTGAAAAAAAAACTACTATACTAAAGCAGTTTTAATTTCTACTACATTTTTAGCTTGAAGTCCTTTATCAGTTCTAACAAGTTCGAATTCTACATATTGACCTTCGACTAGTGTTTTATAACCATCAGATAAAATAGATGAATAATGAACAAATATGTCTTCTCCTTCTTTGTATTCAATAAATCCAAAACCTTTTTCATTATTGAACCATTTTACTTTTCCTTTCATCATAGTAACATCTCCCTTCTATTCTTCTTAAAGCACACTACTCACTACTATGTACATATGTTTTTCTAGCTGTTTTAGTAGCACGTTCCCATTATATCTTGAATTGCTATTTTATAGCTTTATTTTGTATGAAAGTTTATTTTTTGTGTTTGAAACATATATATTTTTTTATTAAACTATAATTTTTATTTTAATAAGCAATTTTTAATATAACTAAAACAAATTGTAAAAATTCAATATTTTTTTGATATAAAATTATAATCGTGTGAGGTAGTTTGTTATGAAAAAAAGAATTCTGAATAAGTGTATGAATCTAATTAAAACTTCTAACTTAGATTATACTGAAGAAAAATTAGAAGAAATAGAATATGGCTTAGAAGGTATATATATATTGATAACAAAATCAATCATAATATTTACTTTAGCTTACTTATTAGGTGTATTTAAAGAACTATTAATATTTTTAATTATATATAATTTTATAAGAATGCCTTCTTTTGGATTACATGCAACAAAAAGTTCTTATTGTTTAATTAGTTCTTTAATATTATTTTTTCTAGGAATGTACATATCATTATTATTTGAACTTTCAATATATACAAAATTAATACTTGGAATTTACTGTATTATTAGAATATATATGAATGCTCCGGCAGATACTTACAAAAGACCTATAGTAAGTAAGAAAAGAAGAGAAACTTATAAATTTATTTCTACAGTAATCGCTATATCATTTGTATTTGGAAGTTTATTTATTAAAAATACTTTTATTAGTAATTCTTTAATAATGACATTATTTATTCAAAATTTAATGATTTCACCTTACGTTTATAAATTATTTAAATTGCCTTATAACAACTACAAACAATATATTATTGATAATGGTTTAAATGTATAATTTAAACATAGATGTAAAAAGGGAGGGAAAAATATGAAAAATTTATTTGCATCATTTTTATCATTTTTAGGAATGGGAGTTGCTGAAACTGGTAGTCAAGCATGTTTTATGCTATGGGTAGATGAACCTAAATGTCCTAAAAGTTTAATAAAATAATTAAAATTTTAATTTTATTATATGCACTTTATAGGTGCATATTCTTTTTTTATTTATAATTATTATAATAGAAATATATTATAAAATGAACATTTCCATTTATAAAATCTTTACTAAATAAGCATACTACTAGATATCATAAATTCATAATTGCTTAATATAAAAATAAATTCTATTGCTATTAAAACTTTTAATTGAACCATAAAAAAACGGATTTCTTATCCGAATTTTTACTTTATTAATTATATTTTATTAATAAGATAACTAATATTATACATAATAATTCCATATTATAAAAAAATAATTTAGAATTTTATTACTATTTTTTGAGAAAAAATATTTGCTGCAATACTTTTGTAATTAACTATATTTTTATTATTATCTAATATATTTTTTACTATAGATAATCCATAACCATGATTTTCTCCTTTTGTTGAGAATCCATCATCTTCTATTTTATTAAAATCTTTATTAGTCCTAAAATTATTAGAAATAACAATAATTAACTTTTGTTTTTCTAAATAAATATAAATTCCAATCATTTTTTGTTTTTCATTATTTTCAACTTCTTGCATTGCATTATCTAAAAAAATTCCAACAATTGTGCAAATATTTTTGTTTAGTTCTATATCTATTTTGTTATAATCAAAACTTTCTAAACTCTTATCAATATTAACTACAGTTTCAATACTTTTTTCTTCCATTTTCATATATTTATTCATTATAAGCTCTCTTAAACTATATATTTTTAATTTGTTAATATTGGATATTTTTATATCATTGTTTTTTCTTTTGTCTACAATAAGACTGTTAATATAATCAATAGCATCATTTTTATCATTTTGTATTAATCCTCTAATACTTATAAGATTATTATTATTTTCATGATTACTATAAATTTCTTTTTTTAATAACATTTGGTTTGTTTCTAAATTGTTTTTTATATCGTTATATTTTTTCTCAAACATTAATACTTCTTTCTTTTCGAAAACCATTTCAATTATAACAAAAATATAATTTATTATTACTACTATATTTAAAATTAAAAACATAACCGAACTAAATCCAAAATATATTCCATATAAAAATGATGATAAACTTATTATTGAAATTAATAAAATCAAACATAATCTGTTTATATTGAAGTATTCAAAATAATTTATTACTTTGTTAATTTTATTTGTTACACAATCATTTTTAACAAAAATGTATATGATGCTTGTAATAGATATGTTTGAAATCATTGTAATAAAATAATTTTCTCTAAATACTTCCATATTAATCATAAAAATTTTTAAAACAAAAAACGAAAAAATACTCTCTGCCAATAAAAATAAAATCATCACTATAAAACTTACAATATATGATCTATATATTTTTTCTTTAAAAATTATACAATTAAACATCGTTAATAAGCAATAATTTCCAATAATACGAATAAAACTATCTTCTGAAAAATACATAAGCATTAAATATAAGGAATATAGTAAAATTATAATAGTATGTTTTTTTAAATTTACTTTTATTTCTGGAGAAAAATATCTATAAGAAGCATAAAAAGAACAAACTGAAACAGATAATGCGCCTATAAAATATTCAAATAGTTTACCTATCACTTAACACCAACTACTTCTTTTTTAAACTCATCATTCATTAAATCAATTGTTTCTTTATTATCAAAAGTAATAATTTTATTTTTCTTATCAATAGTTCTTACTCTTTCCATATTTACTATACAAGCTCTATGTGAAAATTTAAAATTTTCATTTAATTGTTCAAATAATTCACTTAAACTTTTACTAACTTTAAATTCACTGTAATCTGTCTTTATAATACATTTTCTATCGACACTATCTCTTGTTATATAAATAATATCATCAAGTGGTAGATTGTAAATTATTCCATGATCACTAAAACTTAGAACTCTTTTTTGTCCTGCAATTTTAAGTGCTTTCTTTATTGCTTTTTCTAATTTTCCTAAATAATCATCAAATTTACAAATAAAAGCTAAAAACATAAATTCTTGTTTTAAAATAGTATATCCTAGTTCATCATGAGCCGTTAAAAATATAATAATGCTATTTAAATCGTGCTCTCTTATTTTTCTTACAACATCTATTCCAGATGCACTAGGTGTCTCTATATCTAGTATATAAATCTTATTAGGTAACTTACTATCAATTGATTTCATAAAATTTTTATTGTAGTCATAAAATACATAATTTTTATATGGAATTTTATTTTTCATCATCAATTTATTTATAGTGTCAACAATATTTTTATTTATAATTTGATTATCTTCACAAACTACAAAACTAACCATATCGACTCCTCCCAATTATACATATAAATTTTACCATATTTTGCCATTTTTATCAATAAAAAACATCACTATTTGCTAAAAAAAAAGCACTTTTAGTGCTTGTATTATTTGCATTTATATCCAGCTTCTTCTAAGTCTTTTTTAATATCATCTCTAGATGCCTCTACATCAATAATATTCCCGTCTACATTTTTATTTTTCTGCTTTTCAACATCTATTTCTATATTAACATCTATATTGCTATCACCTTTAGTAATATTTACTTTAAAGCCATCTTCTTCTTTATATGTTTTATATTGTTCTTCTAATGCATTAGAAATAGAATCTATATTATTTTTATATTCATCATTAAATTCCATTTTTATTTCTTCTTTTACTTTATATGCCTTATCATCTTTAAAAGAAACATTTATTTTAGTTTCTATTTTTTTCCCAGTATCTGTTCCTGTATAACTACATTCAAGTTTATTTTTTCCACATCCTGATGTAAAAAAAACAATTCCTATAAATCCCATAAATAAAAACTTTTTCATATTATCACCTATAATAATCTTACCATTTTATAAAAAAAAAATCAACAAAAAAATAACTCACAAATAAATTGTGGTTACTTGCATTTATATCCTTTATTGGTTAAATTATTCTTTATATTTTTATATGAATCGTTAACATTAATAATACTAATATTTTTCTTTGTTTCTTCATTCATATTTTTAACATCTAATTTTATTTCTATATTAATATTATCTTTATCTATGTTAGATTTTATTTTAATATTTTTATCATCTATTCCCGTATATTTATTGATAGTTGATTCTTTTAATTCTTCTTTATAATCTTTGTACACTCCAAGAGTCTCAATGTAATTATATATTTTTAGATATGTTACTTTATCATTTTTAATATTTATTTCAACTTTCTCATTTATTTTTAATTCTTTCATGGATGTATCATTTTTTTCACATACTAATTTTTTATTCCCACACCCAGTTAATAACAACAAAGCCATTAGACTTAAAAAAATACATCTTTTCATTACTACCACCAAATATATTATAATATGATAATTTATAACTAGTCAATTAATAAAACAATATATTAACAACTATAATAGAAGATATAATCCCGAAAAGATCTGCTATTAAGCCTGCCCATAATGAATATTTAATTTTTTTTATTCCTATAGTTCCAAAGTAAAGTGTTAAAACATAAAAAGTTGTATCTGTTGATCCTTGAATAACAGAAGCTATTTTACCAATATAGCTATCTGGTGTAAATTTTTCAAAAATATTGTTTAATATTGCTAGAGAAGAATTTCCAGATATTGGTCTTATTATTGCCATCGGAAGTATTTCAACTGGAACATTTATTTTACTTAAAATAGGATTTAATAATGTAAACAAACTTTCTAAAATATTACTTTTTATAAAGATATTTACAGCAAATACCATTGACAATATACTGGGAAACATTTTAATGATAAATGAAAAACTCTCTTTAGTTCCATCTATAAAACTTTCATATACATTAACTTTTTTTAAATATGCATATAAAATTATAAAGCTAATAAGTAGAGGTAAAATCATATCAGTTATTTTCATTTTTTACTCACCCTATATAAAATTCTATCAGCTATTAATCCAGCAATGGTTGAAATAGTAGTTGCTATTATACAGGCAAAAACTATTTCAGTTGGATTACTACTTTTATGCATCATCCTAAGTGATATAATTGTCGTAGGTATTATAGTAAGTCCACTTGTATTTAAAACTAAAAATGTAATCATACTTCTACTTGCTTCGTCTTTTTTATTATTCAAACTCTGTAAAGATTCCATTGCTTTTAAACCAAATGGTGTAGCAGCACTACCTAGTCCAAAAAAATTTGCTATTATATTAGAAGAAATATATCCAAGTGATTCATGGCCTCTTGGAATATCCGGAAAAATAAAATGTAATATTTTAGATAATTTTAAAGAAAGTTTATCTAATAATTTAGAGGTTTTTGCTATATTCATAATACCTAACCATAAAGCAATTATAGGAAATAAATTACACGTAAGTTTAAATGCACTTTGAACAGATGATATAATTTCTTTATTAATAATATCTATATTTCCAGTTAATAAAGAGTATAAAGTACCACTAACGATAAAAAAAAACCAAATATTATTTACCATTTAATAAAAAATCTTTTATTTTTTTAAAAATTCCTGTTTGTTCTTTCTTCATACCCTTTATATATATTTTTTCTTTACCTAACTCTTCATCATGTAATATTACTTTTACATAACCTATCATACTATTTCTTTTATATTTTCTTTCTTTTTCTAGTTCTATTTTAAGAATAATATCATTTTTTTCTTCTTCTAAAAGTGGATAATAAAAGTCATTTTTTATATATAATTCATAATCATTATAATATTCGTCTTCAAAAATATTAATTGTACCTTTTTTTAATATTTGATAATTTTTGTATGTTGAAAATCCATATTCATATAAATCTTTATGATCACTAAAATCATTACCATCATTTAGTGTTACTACTGCTAGATGCATATTATCTTTATATGCACTTGATACAAGAGTTCTTCTTGCTTTTGTTGTAAAACCTGTTTTTCCACCTGTTATATACTTATACTGTTTTAATAATTTATTTTTATTGTTCCATACATAAGTATTTTTATTAGTTGTTAATTTATATGTTTTTGTACCCATTATTTTAAGTAATTCTTTATTTTTTACAGCATAACTCATTAAAATAGCCATATCATATGCAGTAGAATAATTACCGATCATTTCCTTTTCATCAAGTCCATGAGGATTATTAAAAGTAGTATTTTTCATTCCAATTTCTTTGGCTTTTTTATTCATTTCTACAACAAAATTTTCAGTATTTCCAGAAACAAAAGTACTAATTGCTAATGCAGCATCATTTCCACTTCTAAGCATTAGACCATATACAAGATCTCTTAAAGTTAGTTTTTCTCCCTTTTTTATATAAATTCCTGAACCATATGCTTTTTCAATCTCATCACCAACTTTTACTTCTTTATCTAATTTACCACTTTCACAGGCTAAAAGTCCCGTCATAATTTTAGAAATACTTGCTACACTTTGAACATTATGTATATCTTTAGAATACATTATTCTTTTACTATTAGTGTCTATTAAAATAGCGCTTCTAGCACTTGTTTCTATAGCACTTACTGTCATAGGCATTAATAATATAAATAAAAAAATTATTTTTTTCATACCATCACCTAATTAAGAATATGAAAAAAAGGACAAATATATGTCCTACTCTTTATCTAATAAACCATTTTTTTTAAGTACATTATAAATACAAGAATAACTTCTTCTTCCATAAAATCTACAAAACTCTCTTATACTAACTGTACTTCTTTTATAAAGTGCAACTATTTTTTCTTCTTCGGCTTTGCTCATTTTATTTACTGGTTCTCTATTTTTATTACCGTGTTCTAAACTAAATTTTCCTTCTACTATTTCTTTTTTTAATTTTAATATATACTTAGGATGGTATCCTGTAATTTCAGCTATTTCTTCATATGTTAAAAAACTTTTTTTAGATAATTTATCATGAATATACTTCATTGCAAGTATTTTATTTCCCTTCATAATTATCACCTAAACAAATTATATCATTATAGTAATATTTTAGCAAGATAAAAATAGTAGATTAATCTACTATTTTAGTTATTTCTGTAACATCTTTTTCTAATTTATATTCTATTTTTATTTTATCATCCTTTTTAATAAATGGTAATTTGTCACTATTTACTTTTATAGAAACTCTGTATTTCTTACCTTCTTTGTCCATTATGTAGTAATATGTATTACCATCTATAATAACACTACTTATATTATCTATAGTAATTTCTTTAGTTATAGACTTTTTATCATCGATTATTTTATCATCACCTAAATAATTTTTAGCAGCTACTTCTATTCCTTTAGATGCATCTGTTACCACTACTTTTTGATAGTCTTTTACATCTACAAATCCATACATTTTAACAAGTCCAGCATTATCTTTAAGTGATACTAAATATGTTGGCTTTCCATTTAAATTAATTAAAAGTGGAAATGTTGATGTATAATTCATTTGCTGGACTTGTCCTTCAGCACTTGCCATTGCAGATTTTTCTTCAGCACCTGGTACTTTATAAAATTTTGTTTCTTTAGTTCTTAAATTTGATAAAACAAATCCTACAGTTGCTTGATCTTTTGATACAGAAGTAATTCCTGTATATAAATACACATCATCATTCATAACTGTATAATTATATCCTGATGTTGTAAGAACAACATTTTTTTGACCAAAAATTGAGTTTAAGAAACCATTTTTATAAGTTCCCCAGTCATCAATTTGTTCCATAATTAAATCAGCACTATAAACATGATCTATCCATTTAGGAATATCTTTTACCTTATAGTTTTTAGATTTCCCAGTTATAGGATCTAGTATTATTGCCCCTTTTATTTCTTTTTTCATACCAACACCTGAATATTTAATTGTTGGTACTACCCAATATGGATTTCCTTCATTATCTATTTCAAATTCTATTTTACCAAATATTTCTGTTGGATAAGAAAATCTAAGTTTTCTATATAAGTTTTCATTTAAAAGAGCTGATGGCATATATTTCATACCTTTATCAAGCTTTTTAAGTTCTGCTTTCCCATCTACAGAATTAACAACAATATATCCTTTTACACCTGATTTTCTATTTGTAAACCATTTTATAGGGCTTGCATATTCAAGTGAAGTCACCCTAACTATATCATCATTATAATTTATTTGTGTATATAAATCAGAGACTTCAAATTGTGAAACAAGTTCTGGCATTTGCCCCATTACTCTATCACCTAGTTTACTACTAGAATCTTTGTCTAAAAGTGGAAGTGAATTAAAATCTACTTCTTTTATATCTTTATTAAAATCTGCTTTATCATCTATTTTTATTCTGTTTGCATATCCTTTAGCATCAAATAAAGGAGTATTAAATATATTTATAACTAATATAAGTGCAAATACAGAACCTATTATAATTGAAGTTACTAGATATTTTCTATCTTTATTTTTATTTATAGATACAAAATTAATTATTCTATCATTAAAAGAAAATGTATTAAAAATATTTATTACAAAATAAATAAGGATAGAAAATAGTAAGAATATCCAAAAATCATAACTAGACAAATTAATTGGTGGTAACCAAAAATAATATGCGATAGCTATAACAACTATTGTTAATAAAATTGTTATTATCTTTTTATTTTTCATCATATACCTTCTTTCTAATAAAAATATTGTATTAGATTTATATTTTTATGTCAAATTAAAAAAGCTATTAGCTAGCTTTTATTTGTATTATATAATTATTTACATATCTACTCCACTCTGTACTTTCTGCATATTTTGGATTAATAAGCTCAGGAGTAGTAAGTCCAATACTATAATAATTATAATATAAGTTATCTAAATAGCTTTTTATTCCTTCTTCTAATGTATTAAAAGCCTTATATGAGCCACCATTACATCCTGGACTACCTTTCATACCACCAACGTTATTACACTGTTTAACTAAGGTACTACAGTTCCATTTACATCCTGTTTCTTGTAAAGTAATAGCAAGCGCTAGATAAGGATCAAGACCAAGTGCTAATGAATAACTTGCAAATAAATATCCATATCCACTTAGAGTAGAATTTAAATTTCTATCTAATTTTTGAGTAAGTTCACTCATTGTAAGTCCATCATAAACTTTAGGTTCTAATTCCTCTTCTAAAGTTTCAACATTAGTTTGTATATCATTTTTATTTTCTTCTTCCTTTTTTTCTTCTTCACTTTTTTCTTCTTCTATAGCTTCATCAATTATACTAAATATTTTATCTGCTTTTTGGTCCTCAATATAATTTTTTGAAAGAACATTAGAGTTTGTTTCTAATTTTCTATCTACTTTTATTTCTTCTTGTTTTATTTTAGTTTCGTTATTAAAACAATCAAAACCTATAAATGCTATCGTAAACATAATCAATGCTACAAGCATCGTGGGTCCAATTTTTTTCATATTTTTTCACCTCAATAAATATGGTGGTTATTCTAACAAAAAATCATTAGTTAGTCAAATTGACAAAAAAACTGTTAGTAATATTCTAACAGTTAAACCTTATTATTTTTTTATTCACCAAAAGCAGTAAATGATAACATAAGTCCACCACAGTAATTAGCACTATTATTAGAACTTCCATACTCATTAAATGTAAATATAAGTATAAATGGTGTTATACCTGCTACTGATTTTATATTTTCGTATACTTTATCTATATCGTTACCTATAGTAAGTTTTCTTCCACCACAGTACATAAATACATATCCAGCAGGATGACTTATTAATCTATTTTTTAATTTTAATGATACATCTTTTACACTATCTATTAATTCTTCTTTACTAGACTCTAATCTTACTAAACATGTACCTTCAACCATTTTATTACTCATATTTATAGTATTATCATCATTTCCAAACATTGGATGTCTTACTAAAGTTATTTTACCAGCTGGATCTTTTACTCCTACTGGAGAAACAACACTCTCTTTTAATAAATTATTTCCTCTTAGTAAATTAGGTTCAGTTCCTAACCATTCTGCATATTTATCAAGTGCATTTATACCGTCTATTTCTACTAAATTTCTATCTCCGTTTACTTTAGTTACTATTCCTCTATCATCAGTTTCTCTATAAGCTCCTGTATATTCTGTTTTAATATCTTTGTTTGTGTAGAAGAAAGCAACTGCACATCCATCTTTAATAACGTCCCCATTACATAAGATTCTGCCTTCTCCATTTAATTCGTTATCAGCACAGCTTCCACCAAAAACTGGAACTCTGCCAATAACATCTTGAATTCCTTCTAAATAATATTCTTCTTCTTTTGGAGAAGCTACCATATAAAAATATGATGGTCTTGCTTTAGTTCCGGCATTTTTTATAGCTTCTATAGCTATTTTTCTACCTGTTTCTCTAGGATCACTTCCTCTTTCCATTCCAGCTACCGCAACCTTTAAATCTTCTCCGTCAAAAAGCATCATTCCCGAAAAACCACTTTCGTTATTAAGTACACCGTCTGGTACAATAATTGCTCCAGCACTAGTACACCCTATTATTGGAAGTGTTCCACATATACTTCTAACACCTTTTAATAGTTCTTCTTCTTCATATACACATGAACAATATACTAAACCAAGTTTAGGTGTTTTATAACCTTCCATTGCTTTTAAAGCACTTTCTTTTCCAGAATTGAAGCTATCAGCATCAATACTATAACCAACCTTTGTTAACATTGAGTTCCCTCTTTTCTTTTATTCTTTTAAAAAGCTTTCTTATAAATTTCTAATATATCTTTTACACTTGTTTCTCTTGGATTTCCTCCAGTACAAACATCATTAAAAGATTTTTCCGCAAGCATCTCTAAATCTTCTTCTTTTACATTTATTTCATGTAATTTTTGTGGTATTCCAACATTTATAGCTAAGTTTCTTATTTTTTCTACTACTTTTTCAATTATTTCTTCTTTTGTTAAATCTAGGTTATCTATTCCTAAAACTTTTCCGATTTGATAATATTTTTTATATGCTACTTCACCATTATATTCCATTACATATGGAAGAAGTAATGCATTAGCAAGCCCATGCGGTGTATCATAAACTGCACCTAACGAATGAGCCATAGAATGAACTATCCCAAGACCTACATTAGAAAATCCCATACCAGCTATATATTGAGCAAGTCCCATATTATTAATTGCTTCCATATCTTTATCATTAACAGCTTTTTCTAAATTATTATAAATTAATTCAATTGCTTTTAAATGGAACATATCTGTCATTTCCCACGCTGCTTTAGTAATATATCCTTCTATAGCATGAGTTAAAACATCCATTCCTGTAGAAGCAGCAACATTTTTTGGCATACCTGCCATTAATTCTGCATCTATTATAGCAACTACCGGTATATCGTGTGGATCAACACATACCATTTTTTTTACTCTTTCTTCATCTGTTATTACATAATTAATAGTTACTTCTGCTGCAGTACCTGCTGTTGTTGGTAAAGCGAAAATAGGCATTGCTGGATTTTTAGTATTTACTGCTCCATCAAGTGAAACAACATCTACATGTTCTGGATTAGTCATTATTATTCCAATCGCTTTTGAAACATCTATTGATGACCCTCCACCAACTGCAACTATACAGTCTGAATTTGACAATTTGCATTTTTGTACACCTTCTTTTACTGAAGTTACAGTAGGATTAGGTTTGATATCGGAAAATAATTCATATTCGATACCAGCATTTTTTAATATGCTTAAAACTTTATCTGTTATACCAGCATTCACTAAATTAATATCAGAAACAACAAAAGCTTTTTTTAGATTTCTACTTTTTATTTCTTCACTTAATATAGTTCTTGAACCACTTCCAAAATAAGAAGTCCCATTCAAGATAATTCTATTTATCAATCATATCCCCTCCTAGTATAAGAATATCATTTTATATTTTATATTGCAAAGGAATTTATTAAAATTTACAATTTTTGACAAAAAAAAGGATATATTTTATCCTCTACCAGCTGTAGCAAACAAATATGCTGCACTTAAAAATCCTATTAATATTAATGTATATTTATTTGTAATAACATTTATAATTGTTCCTAAATATGATATTTTAGAGTTCATAGTAGCTATAATCGTAGATTTTTCTACACTATCTACTCCACCTGTATAATTTTCTTTTAGAAAAACTTTATCTTCTTTTATTTCGGTTATTTCTCTTATGTTAGTTATACCATAAGATTTATACATTACAATATCACCAACATTATAATCTTTAACTTTAAATATTCCAGCATCACCTTTTTTTAATCTTGGAGACATATTATTATTGTTGATAAGTACTATTTTATAATCAAATATTTCTATATAATCAATCTTTTTTATATATTTTGAATAACCTAATAAACATACGATAATAATTAAAATTATAGCTAAAATTTTTAAAAATACTTTCATGTTTCACCTCTACTTGGTATTCACGAGGAGAATTGAACTCCTATCTTTCCCTTCGGAGGGGAAAACTCTATCCATTAAGCTACGTGAATAATATTTTCTTATTTATATTTTAACAAATATTGCATATCATTTCAATATAATAATTAAAAGATATTCTTTAAATAATTTTTACCATAATAACATTCTTTCTTTTTATAATATGATAATTTCTTATAACAAAAACTAATTCTGATCATAATTAGTCTTTTATCAAAACCCGAAAAGTTCGAGCACATTTCACTATGGTGCCTGTACCCGGACTCGAACCGGGACTTCAGAGAAAGTAGATTTTGAGTCTACCGCGTCTACCAATTCCGCCATACAGGCATTACAAGATAAGTATATCATATTTTTAATGTTTTTAAACAAAAAAATTAGCATTTACTAATTTTTTTCATCATTATATCTAGTTTCATATAAATCTAGTTCTTCTAATTCTTCTGGATTAGTAATTTTTGGTAAATCTTCTAATGTATTCATTCCAAAATAATCTAAAAAATAATCTGTAACTCCATATAAATTAGGTTTACCAGGTAAATCAGACTTTCCTTTTATTTCAATTAAATTTTTTGATAAAAGTTTTCTTACTAAATGTGAAGAAGCCACCCCTCTAATTTCATCAATCATAGCTCTTGTAACTTCTTTATTATAAGCTATTATAGCAAGAACTTCTAAAGCAGCATTACTAAGGTTATTATCTCCATCAAATGAAAAATACTTTTCATAAAAAACATTATGTTCTTTTTTAGTTGTAAGTTTAATTTTGTTTCCTAATTTTTCTAATCTAATTCCTCTATTTTCTTTTGAATATTCCTTTTCTAGTTGATTTAACAAATCATTTACTTGATCGTCAGTCAATTCTGTTATTTCTTTAATTTTATTTATACTAAGTCCATCATCTCCAGCAATAAATAAAAGTCCTTCTAATACTGCCTCCACTTTTAGACCTCCTTATTAATTAATAAAATTCCATCAAAATTTGCTACTTGTTTTATATATAATTCTCCTTTTTTAGCTAAATCCAATATAGATAAAAAAGTAACGACTATATAATCTTTTTCAGCATTATCAAATAATTCTTCAAAATATACTTCCTTTTTAGATTTCAAAATATTCTTTATTTCAATATTTCTTTTTTTGACAGAATATTCTTTTTTAGCTATTTTAGTTGGTAGTGGTTTTTCAAATTGCTTTTTTTCTAGAAACTTTTGAAATACATTTACTAAGTAATCCAAACTAATATCTTCTTCAATTTTCGAAGAATCAATAAATTCTTTCCCCATACTTGGTTCTTTAGTATGTATCTCTTTTCTTTTTTGTTCCATAACTTCAAATGACTTACACACTTTTTTATAATAATCATACTCGATTAACTTTTCAATTAATCTTTCTCTTGGATCTTCCTCTTCTTCTTCAATTTCCTCTTTTTTAGATGGAATTAAATATTTTGATTTCATTTCTATAAGTTCTGATGCCATTAATAAATATTCACTTGCAATATTCAGATTAAGTTCTTCCATTTTATGAATATATTCTAAATATTGATTAGTTATTTCTTCTATCTTAATATCACAAATTTCTATATTAGATTCTTTTATTAAATGTAACAATAAATCTAATGGTCCATCAAAATCATTAATCTTTACAATATATTCCATCATACCACATCCTTCCCAATTATATCATATTTTTAAAGTTTATGATATAATTATTAAGGTGATTTTTATGAAAAGATTTACAATGAGAGATGAAGATTTTATTTGCGAACACTGTGGAAAATTAGTAAACAAATTATCCTATACTGCTCGTGATCATTGTCCTTACTGCCTTTATTCTAAACATGTGGATGTTTTTCCAGGTGATAGAAACAATTCTTGCAAAGGTTTATTGAAACCAATTGGTATTGAAAAATTTAAAGATTCATATAAAATAATTTATGAATGTGAAATATGCCATAAAAAACATAAAAACATTATGGCAAAAGACGACAATATGGATTTAATTATTAAATTATCAATTGTAAAACAAACAAAAAAGACAAATAAGTAATTTTATAAACCTATTTGTCAATAGTTTGCTTTATAAAAAATTATTTATAATAAGTCATAAAGAAATGGTAATAATATGATAAAAATCAAAATTATTATTCCAAAAATAACTGTTGCCCTTAAACCACTCTTATTTCTTCTTTCTAATTCTAAATCTTCTTGTGTAACTGTTTCTTCAACATAAGGAATTTCTTCATTTGAAGGCTCATTAATTTGATTAAAATTAATTGAACTAACTTCAGCATTAGGATTTGCGATCATAGTTGGAATCATTTCATCATTAAAATTATTATTTGGGCTTTGAACATTATTAATATTTTCAAACGTATTTGAATTTACATTGAATGACTTCTGATTTTCAAAATTATTAGTATATTGTACATTATTTACATTTTCATTTGGTATATTCATATTGTTATTATACTGTGTATTTTCATTTGATATATTCATGTTATTATTGTATGGTGTATTTTCATTTTGTAAATTTATGTTATTGTTATATGGTGTATTTTCATATACACTTTGACTATTAATACTTTGATTAAAATTATTTGTAACAGGTATATCAGGTTGATTTTGTGAACCATAGTTAAAATCTCCTGACATTCCATTTGGTGTCATTTCAGCAAAATTTGATCCATTATTATTTTCAATTTTATTTAATTCTGTTTCATTCATATAAATCCCTCTCTATCTATTTTATATAATTATACCAAAAATAAACAAAAAAAACAAAGTTTTTCAAACTTTTACAGTAAAATATAATTCTTTACAATATATTTTTTCGAAATATAATTACAATATAAGTAATATTAAAGATATG
>CALVXR010000023.1 GCA_944371445.1 uncultured Bacilli bacterium | reverse complement strand
TAAAAAAAATTATAATTAATAATTTTCGCCTTTTTTTATTTGGTAACATTATTCCTCCAATTTCGACATTATTAATTATAATTTTAACATTTATATATTACTATTTGATTACAGCAATATTTTATTTATGTAATATTTCTTTATTTTATATAACAGATTTAGTTTAATAAAGTTACAATTATTATTCTAATATTACTTATTTTTATTATTTCTATATTCCATACCTAATATTATTGCAAGTGGAATTGCAATTGGGTTTGCAAATGAAGCTTCTGCAATACTTGAAATTAGTAAATAAGCTAAACAAGTTATTTTAGCTAAGTATATATTCTTATTATCTTTATCAAAATCTTTTTGCATTTTCCAAAATATCATAATTATTGCTAATATATATATAATTGTACCAATATACCCAAATTGTCCTAATATCATTGGCCAAAATGAATCTGATAAAAAGAATGTTGCCCCTTCTTTTAATCCATATACTTTATTTAGACCATAAATCTCGTATAGTGGAGAATAATGTTCTCCTGATACATAAGAACCAAATGTTCCAAATCCTGTTCCTATTGGAAAATTTTCATTTGCTATACTTACAGATGCTTCTATCATTAATCTTCTTGGTGAGCCCTCTGAATCTAGGAAATAATATTCTATTTGTGACCAAGCAACTATCACTGCTACAAGACCTACAACGCCTAATTTTAAAGCTGATACTTTTTTATTAGTTTTATTTACATATATTATAATAATTAAAATAATAACTGTAGCTGCTATAGCTTTAAATCTCATTGTACTTGCTAATATTATTAAGCACAAAAATATATATAATTTATTTATTTTCTTTGAAAACAATATTATATTAGCAATTAAAGCTATACATACTGCTGCTAGATAAGTAGGATGTTCATAAAAAAGTTTATTTGCCATTATTCCATAGCGCATTTCTGATGGGTATATTTTAAATATATAATTTGCTATTGTAAATAATGATAATACGATAATTATTAATTTTATACTTTTATATATTAAATCTGAACACTCTGATAAATCAAAATGTTTTGTATATATTTGACTTAATAAATATATTAAAAAGAATTTCATTACTAATATCCAGTCTATCACTGCATATTTAAGTTCTTGATACTTATTATTTATAACTGCATAAAAACCTATTATTGAAATTACTAACATGCAACTTAATATAATTAAGTTTACTTTCTTTATTTTTCCTTTTGTTTGTATAAGATCAAAAATTACTGCAAGTATTCCAATTACTGCTAATATTTCGTCATAATACTGGAATATTTTTATATACATTTGTAAAAAATTTTGAAAAATTAATAAAAACAAAATTATAATATAAATATAACTTGCAATCTTATTCTTGCTTTTTTCTACCATCTTTTCCCCTTATTATATATTTTCTCAAGTTCTTCTATTACATTTTCCCATCTATATTTTTCTAATATATATTTTTCTATTTCTTTTGAATCTTTTAATCCTTTTCCTTGTAACATATTATTTAATTTTTCTTTTAAATCTTTTTTATCTGATTTTTTAAATGTCTGTGCATATTTACCTATTACTTGAGTATTTTCCTCTATATTGCTTACTAAGCAATTACTTCCATAACTCATTGCTTCTAATAATGAGATTGGCATTCCTTCTACATCACTTGGCAAACAATATATATAGCAATTAGTATAAAGTTCATCTAGTTCTTTTCCTTTTACAAATCCTGTCATGATTATGTTATTATTATCTTTTATCATATTTTTTATACTGTTAACATAATCGTCTGTATGACTTCCTCCACCAGCTATAACTAATTTTTTATCTGTTTTTAATTGTTTATATGCATCTATTAAATAGTGTAATCCTTTTTCCGGTACTATTCTTGCTAAAAATAATATATAACTATTTTTAGATAATCCATATTTTTTATAAATAATTTCTGGTTTTCTTTTTTCTGGCTTATTTACTCCGTTTGGTATATATATTGTATTTCTGTTATATTCTTCTTTAAAGTATTTCTGAATATCTCGAGATAGCACTATAATTTCATCAGCATATTTAGCTGCTACTTTTTCTCCAAATTTAATATATTTCGATGCAAATCCTCCCCACTTAGCTCGTTTCCAATCCAAACCATGAATAGTTGCTACAGTTTTTATTTTAAACAGATGAGGAATCCACAACATAGCACATGGCCCTTCTGCATGGTAGTGTATGCAAGCATATTTTCTAAATACTGCTACTATAGTAGCCAAAAAGCTATATACCGCCGCTTCTATCCCTTTTATATTTAAAGTAGGTATTGTAATTATTCTAATTCCTTTATAGTATTTATCTTCTTTGTTTTTATTTTTGTTTTCTTTTTTTCTACTTTTATCATTAATATTATTATTCTTTCTACTTTTTCTATTATATACGTCAATACTATATCCTCTTTGAACAAGTCTTGTAGAAATTTCTTCTACAGCTACTTCTATTCCTCCTTCTCGTGAAGGAATTCTTTTATGTCCTATCATTGCAATTTTCATTTTTCCTTATTTCCTTTATAGTTTTTACCGGAAATAATATGATATTTCCATACTTTATTTTATTTAATATTATTCCTATTATAATTGGGCCTATAATTCCTATTGTTAATCCTAGTACAAAATGTATATAAAAATTGGTTATTGATAATTTTAATAGCAATATTCTAGTTGCTGCTGTAAATATTGTGTGCATTAAATATATTTGAAAAGTATATTTTGAAATACTTTCCCAATATTTACTTTTTGATAAATCGACTGTTCTAAAAATATATAAACAAATTATTATTCCATAGATGGCCATTAATAATTTTATTAATAATTCTATAACATAGTTATTTCCAAATTTTATATTAAAATATACTATTGACAAACCTATATATATTAACATATTTACTATTATTAATTTTAATGATATTTTACTATTAATATTTTTTGTACTTTTTTGTTGAACCCTTTGCTGAATAATTGAGCCTAAGTAAAAATAAAACATATATTGTGCTAGCATATTTAAAACATATATTTGAATAGGAAATATTATATTATATATATTTATAGCTAATGTTAATATAAAAACTAATTTTGTATTCTTTTTTAATAACTTTTCTATTAATGGTATTATCAAAAAAATAATTAATAAAATGTATAAAAACCAATATGGTGCAATAGGTTTTGTTAATATATTTAAAAATTCATTTTTCCCCATAGCAGTATTTACATCATTTGAGAATATTAAATTTATGCATAAGTATAATATGTAGAAAAATACATATGGTATTCCTAAATTTAATAATTTCTTATATGCAAATTTACCATAGTCTTTATATGTTTTTATATCAGTTGTTTTTTTATACAAATATCCACTAAGACACATAAATAGTGGCATATGAAATAAATATATAAATTTATCTAAATATTCATATAAAGTATTATTCCATTCTATTCCTGATTTATTTAGTCCTTGCAACAAATGTCCAATTACAACTAAAATACAAGCAAATACTTTTGTATAATCTATCCACTTTTCTCTTTCTTTACTCATTTTTTATTTCCCATCTGTTTCTCTATGTCTTTTTGTACTATTTCTTCTCCTGTCATATTTTTTAATTGCTCTTTTGATTTTGCTGAAAGTCCATCATTAGCAGAAGAGCTCAAATCACATGTTGAACATTTATCTAATTCTTCTTTAGTTACTTTTCCATCTTTGTAATCTTGTACTATCTTATTTTCATACATTGAGTATTTTTTCTTTTTAAAGAATCTTAAAAATTTGTGTTTAAATACCCAAAGACTTGGTTTCCATATATATTTATGCATTGCAG
>CALVXR010000022.1 GCA_944371445.1 uncultured Bacilli bacterium | reverse complement strand
GGTTTCTAAAAAAGAAAAGCAATCATATAATCGAGAAGAATTGATGAAAATATTAGATTTATTGAAAGAAGAAGGATTATTAATTGAAACTTTGTTTACAATTTCAATATGCACAGGTTTAAGAAGAGGAGAAATACTTGGGTTACACATTGATGATATAGATTTTATAAACAATTCGATTTCAGTAAAACGTGCAGTTGTGTGGGATAAGGAAAAACAAAAAATAGTTGAAAAAGATACTAAAATAAAAAATAGTGTTAGGAATGTCCCAATACCATTATTTTGCACAGAGATTATTAAGGAATATTTTAAGTTAAGAGATAGGATTATTCAGAGATTTAAAAGAAAATTTGATAATTATAATTCACCTAAAAATCTATTTTTAAGTAAATATGGAGGAATAATGTTCCCTGATTTTGTTTCTAGTAAATGGATAGATTTTAGGAAAAGACATTCAGAAATAAGAAATGTATCATTACATGGATTAAGACATAGCTATTGTACTATGCAAATGAATGAAAATCTAAATTTATCTCCAGCAGATGTTCAAAAGTTAATGGGACATTCACAACTTTCTACTACTTTTATTTATACACATTCAAATGAAGATAAAACATTAGATGCAATTTCTGTGTTTGATAAATATTATAATGCAAAAGGGGAAGTAAAAACGACATTTAATCAAATGCTTTCTTTATATACAGGCATCAATTTTGCTCTCACAAAAGAAATAAATGATCTGCTTCAGTATGCAGTTAATAATACTGATGAAGATAAGGAAAATAAGTTAAGTAAAATCCAAAAATATATTGATAATAGATACCCAATATTTAAAAAGATAAACGTAGAAGAAATTGATTTTAATAATGTATGGAATAAGTTAGAATATTATAAGGAAAAATATGGTAATGAATTTATATTAATTCCACTTTCATGATTTATATAATTATTGTTATTATTAAAAAATATTGTTATAATATTTATGAGAAATGGCAGATCTTGAGGCGAAGAACTAATTAGGATAGAATTTCAAAGTTGGGTGTCGCGATTTTGTCGCAACAATTAAATAGTTATATTTAAAATTATTTGAAATCTACACTTTGTATTGAAAATTAAATTTTAAAAATATCTCAATTTTGTTAGAAAAAACAAGGGTTTTGAAAAAAACAGATTGATTTTGAAATTTAAAACTCTTCTCTCCTAAAGCTCAATTATGGGTTCAATTCCTATCGGGGACGCCATTTTTGTATTTAAGAAACTAATTTAATTTTTTTTAAATTAGTTTTTAATTTTATTAAAGAAGAATATAATAGCCTAATGTTAGAATAAATATACAAAAATTATTAAAAGATAATTCATATTTTAATTTAATTATTATGATGCATTATATTATTCTAAGAGTTATATCAAATTATTTTAAAGCTGAAGAAGGTAATACAATAGAAAATAAGTTTGGCTATTTTAAAAATGCAATTAATTAAAGTATATTATTAATGATAAGATAAGAATGTACAAAAAATGTAAAATAAAAATTGTAATAATTGTGTTATAATAAAAAAAGAAATAGTTACTTAAAAGTAAGTCTAATATGAAAAGGAGGTAAAAAATGTTAGAATTAAAAAATATTACTAAATGCTATACTGTTGGAGAAACAAAGCAACAAGTATTAAAAGGAATAAATATTAGATTTAGAAGAAATGAATTTGCTTCTATTTTAGGTGCTTCAGGATCTGGTAAAACAACTTTACTTAATATAATTAGTGGTTTAAATAAATATGATAATGGAGATTTAATTATTGAAAGTGTTTCTACAAAAAAATATAATGATAGGGATTGGGATAGTTATAGGAATCATCGAGTAGGTTTTATATTTCAAAGTTATAATTTGATTTCACATCAATCAGTTTTATCAAATGTTGAAATTGCACTAGCTTTATCTGGCGTATCTAAAAAAGAAAGAAGAAAAAGAAGTATCGATGCTTTAACAAAAGTGGGTCTTAAAGAACATATCAATAAAAGACCTAATCAATTATCTGGTGGTCAAATGCAAAGAGTAGCAATCGCTCGTGCACTAGTTAACAATCCAGAAATAATATTAGCAGATGAGCCAACAGGGGCGCTCGATTCTGAAACAAGTATTCAAATAATGGAATTATTAAAAGAAATAGCAAAAGATAAATTAGTAATTATGGTTACACATAATCCAGAAATAGCTTCCAAATATTCGACTAGAATTATTGAGTTAAAAGATGGTTTAATTATCAAAGATAGTAATCCTTGTGATTTTTTAGAAAAAAATAATACAAATAAAACAATATCTAAAACTTCTATGTCTTTATTGACATCATTAGGTTTATCTTTTAATAATCTACGAACTAAAAAAGGAAGAACTCTTTTAACAGCATTTGCAGGATCAATTGGTATTATAGGAATTGCAATGATTTTATCACTTACAACTGGAGTTAACAAATATGTATCTAGTATGGAAAAAAAATCATTATCTAATTTTCCTATTTCTTTAAATAAAAATAATTATGATTTTACAAAATTATTTGAATTAAGTGAAACCAAAAAAACTAAATGTAAAGAAAATAGGTTATGTTCTAATGATGATATAACAGAACAAGTAGATTTAGTTAAAAATGATATAACTAAAAAAAATAATTTAAAAGAGTTTAAAAAATATATTGAAAATAATGAAGAAATTAAGGATTATATTGCAGAAATTCAATATGGATATAATCTAGACTTACAAATATATTCTACAAAAAATTCAGAATATACTAGGATAAATCCTAATAGTTTTAATCCATTAGGAAATATAGATATAAAAGAAGAGTCAAAGGAAGTGTCTGCATCACTAAATACTAATAGTGCACCTGTATTTCAAGTATTATTAGATAATGAAGAATCATTAAATAGTAAATATGAAGTAGTAGCCGGAACTTTGCCCCAAAAATATAATGAATTAGTATTAGTGGTTAATAAAGATAATGTTATTCCAGACTCTGTTCTTTATGCATTAGATATTAAAGATAGAAAAGAAATTGCAGAAATATTAGATAAAAAAAGCAAAAATGAAAAAGTAGAAATTAACAGTACATCTTATTCTTATGATGAAATATTAAATTTATCTTATAAATTAATATTAAATACAGATTATTATAAATTAGAAAATGGAATTTATAAAGATTATTCTACTGATAGTGAATATATGAAAAATATAGTAAATAGTGGTTTAGATGTTAAGATAGTTGGTATTTTAAAGACAAAGGATAACAGTACAGAAGCAAATTATATTGGTTATAAAAATTCACTAACAGAGTATGTAATTAATAATATTTCTAAGACAGATATTTATAAAGCACAAACTACTAATAAAGATATTAATGTATTAACTGGAGAAAAATTTGATGGAATGGATAGTTCCTATGAAAGTAATTGCCATTTACTCGGAATTGCTGATATTAATGATCCAGATTCAATTAATATTTATCCAAAAGATTTTGATTCAAAACAGGAAATAATCAATTTAATTGAAAATTATAATAAACAGCAAAATGAAACTGGAAAAAAAGATTTAGTCCTATCTTATACTGATTTAATAAAATCTGTTGTTAACGGAGTAACATCTGTAGTTAATATAGTGTCATATGTTTTAATAGGATTTGTAGCTATTAGTTTAATTGTGTCAAGTATTATGATATCAATTATTACTTATATTAGTGTTCTTGAAAGAACTAAAGAAATTGGTATTTTAAGAGCAATGGGGGCTAGCAAAAAAGATGTATCTCGTGTATTTAAAGCTGAAACAATTATTGAAGGTCTTATAGCAGGTTTACTTGGTATTGGAATAGCACTTCTTATTTCACTTCCTATTAACCTAATTGTATCATCACTAGTACATATAGAAAAAATTGCAAGTTTACCATTTGCAAGTGCAGTATTTTTGATATTACTTAGTGTTGGACTTAATGTATTAGCAGGACATATTCCATCTAAAATGGCTAGCAAAAAAGATCCTGTAATAGCACTAAGAAGTGAATAATGATTATCATGTTTTAAAACAGGAATATATGCAAAAATGTATTACTGGACAAATACATTTATAAGAGAATATTGCAATAATAATAAAATATAAAATTGTTCCAATAATAATATTTTTGTTATGTTTAATAGTTGTCATAGTATAATTTAATTAGTTTATCTTAATTGAAATGAATAAAATGTTTATTAAAAATTTAATATATGTTAAATCTAGTGGTTTTACATTACAAATTTGTTTTAATTAAATAAGAAAATCAAATACTATTTGAAATTTTAACTGAATTTTTTTAATCAATAGGTTATAAATTAAAAGATTCTATAATTGTGATAAAATGTCTTGAAATTACTATATTTTAAGGCATTTTTAATTTTTATAAAATATTTTTGGTATTAATTTATGATATCTTAATGTTATAATATAATTAAGGAGGGATTAACTTGAAAAATATTAGTATAAAAAATTTTGAAACAGAAAGATTATTAATAAAAAGACCAACTATAGATGAACAATTTACTTTATGGAATATACTTAGAGATGAGCAAGTTAATAGATACTATTTTCCAACACCAGATAGAATTTTTATTAAAAATAATTTGAGTAAAGATAATATAAAAGATTTAAAACTTGCAAGGAGTATTTTTCTAAACCAACTTAATGATTGGGAAAGACAACAACCATTTTATGAAAAAAAGATTGAATCTATTAATTCTGAAGATAATAGTCAAAAATTTACATGGAGTATCTTTTTAAAAAATGATGAACCTATTGGTCAAATAACTGTACAGCCTAGTGATGATTATATCGAAAATCCTTCAATAAGAGATGTAGGGTGGTATATTAATCCAAAATATCAAGGACAAGGACTTGCAACAGAAGCCGCTAACAAAGTTTTAGAATTTATGTTTAATGAAGTTGAAATTGAGAAAATAATTACTTCTGCTGCAATAGAAAATCCTGGATCATGGAGAATTATGGAAAAATTAGGATTTGAAAGAACAGGTGTAAAGAAATCAACATATTATGATGATAATGACAATATTCTAATGTGTTATTGCTATAGTTGTGATAAGAAAAAGTTTTTAGATAGAAAAATAAGTAACTCAAAAGTATTATAGTTTAATACATAAATAAATGTAAATATTGTTTTGATTTTCGAATAAAAAAATATATTAAGGGAGGTATTTTATGCAAGTATATAATCTTTTAGATAAATTAGAATTTTTAGAAGAAGTTGCTATTTTAGAATATAATGAATGGGCTGATAACAAAGAAGAAGATAAAGTATCTAGAATTAATAAAAAAATAGAAAAAATCAAAAACAATTTAAATAATAGTAATTTCTGTAAATTAATTTTATTGGATAAAGATAAATTAGTTGGCTTTATTTCAATATTTCCTAATGATTGTGATGAATGTAATAATTTAACTCCATGGTATGCAACTATGTATGTAAAAAAAATATATAGAGGGAAAGGTTATTCTAAAATACTTAATGATGCCATATTAAAAGAAGCTAAGAAAAGAGGATATAACGAAATATATTTAAAAACTAATTTAGATAATTATTATGAAAAATTTGGAGCCAAATTTATAAGAGAATTAATAAGCAAAGAAAAACTTTATAAGTTTGATTTATAAAAAGATTTAAATTTTACTAAGTATTAAATTTATCTAACTCTACTAATAGTGGGTGTAATTTTTTATAAAAATGTAATAATATTAGTCTTAAGGAGGAGTAATATTATGAATCAAGAAAAAATTGGAAAGTTTATAGCAGAATGCAGAAAAAACAAAAAATTAACTCAAGAACAATTAGCACAAAAATTAGGTTTAACCTATAAAGCAGTAAGTAAATGGGAATGTGGTAAAAGTTTGCCAGATTTATCTTTATTTAAACCTTTATGTGAAGAATTAGATATTACATTTAATGAACTTTTAAGTGGAGAAAAATTACCAAAAAATGCTTATCAAGAAAAGTTTGAAGAAAATGTAATTAATACTATCAATTATACTAATAAAAAAATAGAAAGTAGAAATAATTTCATTGGAATAATATTTATAGCTTTTGGTATATTAATATCTATTACTGCTATTTCTATATTTCCTAGTGAAAGTAGTTGGGGTTCAATTTATTCTGTTTTTGGTGCTATAATTTCTTTAATTGGAATTAGTAGGTTTACAAAAAAATTTTCATATTCAAAAAGATTAATTTGTAATTTTAGTTATTTTTTACTTTTCATATTACTTTTGATGACTATAGATTATATTGGGGTTATCAATATACATCAAGCACCAAGATTTTCATTAGTAAAAGTTACAGGTGAAAAAGTCATATATTATGATACACCATTTTATGATGTAGTTAGATGTAATAGAAATGAAAAAAATGAAACGTTTAAAGTAATTAAAAATCAAAACTATGATAGAGATAAAATAGATTCTTTTTGTAAATAACGTAAATAAAAAGTGAATAATATCACTTTTTTGTTATGTGTGTTATAATATTTAAAAGTGAGGGATTATTATGAAAAAAGAAAAAATATTAAAAATGTTAACATTTATATTTATGATTTTAACATTTATAGGAGCTATTTATGTATTATATAATAAAGGAAAAGTAAGTGCAGGATTTGCTGTAATTCCAAGTTTATTTTGTGCTATATTTTCACAATTAGCAGTCTATGAAAAATTTAAAAAAAATAAATAGTAAGGAGTTTATATGAAATTAGTAATAAAAAATTTAAAGAAAAATTTTGAGAAAAAAGAAGTATTAAAAAATATAAATTTTGAATTTGAAGAAGGAAAAATATATGGGTTATTAGGAAGAAATGGAGCTGGCAAAACTACTTTATTTAATTGTTTAAATGAAGATTTACCCATTGATAGCGGTGAATTCTATTTAAAAGAGAATAATGTAAAAAAAATAGAGGCAGATGATATTGGGTATGTATTATCTACTCCTAATGTACCAGAATTTTTAACAGGTAGGGAATTTCTAAAATTTTTTATAGAAATAAATAAAGATAAAATAAAAAATGAAAAAAATATTGATGAATATTTTGATTTTATGAAAATAGAAAAAGAAGATCGAGATAAACTTTTAAAAGATTATTCATATGGTATGAAAAATAAAGTGCAAATGTTAGTAAATATTATTGCTAATCCTAGTATTTTGTTATTTGATGAACCACTTACATCTTTAGATATTGTTATGCAAGAAGAAATGAAACAAATGCTAAAAAGTATAAAAAAAGATCATATTATAGTATTTTCTACACATATTATGGAATTAGCACTTGATTTATGTGATGAAATAGTTATTTTAAATAAAGGTATTTTAGAAAAAATAGATAAAAATAATTTAGATAATGATAAATTTAAAGATAAAATTATAGAAGCTTTAAGGGAGGAGTAATATGATAAAAACTTTTATTATATCCTCTAAATTAAAAAACACATATCGTGTTAATAGTATTATATATTCTATAAAAGGTCTTCCATTAATAAATAAAATACTTCCTAGTAGTTTATATAAAAATAAATTTCTAAAAATATTTGGTAATATAATTAGTATATTGTGGGAGATAGTAAGTGCATTTTTATGGAAAGGACTTTACGTTTGGTTAGTTTTAGGTTCTATGACTTTTGCTTATAAAACTAATCAAATTAATACATTTTTACATATTTTTGTATTTTCAACATTAATTGGAGAAATATTAAATACTTATTTATTAAATCCAACTAAAGATAAATACTATTCCATTATATTAATGAGGATGGATGCTAATACTTTCGCACTAACAAATTATTTTTATTCTATATTAAAACTTGTAATTGGGTTAATGCCATTTACTATTATTATTGGATTAATGTTAAAAGTTCCATTGTTAATATGTTTATCAATGCCGTTTTTTGTTGCTCTATTAAAAATTATAGTAATAGGTATATTTTCTATTCCAGATTTTAAAAAGAATAAAGTTGTTAAAAATGAAAATTTGCCTACAACAAAAATTTGGCTACTTCTTACTTTTCTTTTAATACTTGGATTTGGTTTTCCATATTTAGGTATTGTAATTAATGAAATTATTTATATTATTTTATTTTTTATAAGTGTTATATTAGGTCTTATTTCACTAAAAGAGATAATAACATTTAAAGATTATAAAAAGATATATAAAGTACTTTTAACTGAAGAAAATGTTTATGCAGTACAAAAGGCAAGTAGTACAAAAACAATCAGAGAAAATATTGCTAAAAACATTGAATATGATGGTGAGATTACTAGTAATAAAACAGGTTTTGCTTACTTTCATGAATTATTTGTAAAAAGACATAGTAAATTATTAACAAAAGCAATAAAAAAACAAACATTAACTATAATAGGAATTTTTACGATATTATTTGTAATAATATTTTTAAATCCTACTTTGAAAGAAAAACTAAATAGTTTACCTCTTATATATTTACCATATTTTGTTTTTATAATGTATATGTTAAATAGAGGGACAACCATAACACAAGCAATGTTTATGAATTGTGATCATAGTATGCTTACTTATCGTGTATATAGGACACCAAATGTAATTTTAGGTGTATTTAAAGAAAGACTTAAAACTTTAATATTACTTAATTTAATTCCAGCTTTAGCTATTGCAATAGGCCTTGTTCTTCTTTTATATTTAACTGGCGGAACAGCTAATAATTTAAATTATTTAATAATATTTATATCTATCATTTCTATGTCGATATTTTTCTCTGTTCATTATTTGGTTATGTATTATCTTTTACAGCCATATAACATAAATACAGAAATAAAAAATAGTACTTATACTGTAGTACAATATTTAACCTATTTTGTTGCCTATTATCTTATAGGTAAAAAGATACCAACTTTTAGTTTTGGTATATTAATGAGTATTTTCTGTATTGCATATTCTTTGATTTCATTATTTTTAGCTTATAAATTTGCACCAAAAACTTTTAAAATCAGATTATAATTCATGTAAAGAAATTTTTACATAAATAATATACAATGTAAAGATATTTTGATAGAAAAAGATGTAAGGAAATGATAATATTACCTTGTTAGGAGGAAATACTATGGAAATAAGTAAAAGATTAAAATGTGCTAGAGAAAGTAAAAGCATTACGCAGGAAGAACTTGCAGATAAATTAGGTGTAACAAGGCAAACTATATCTAGTTGGGAAAATTGTAAAAGTTATCCTGATATTGTAAGTATTATTAAAATAAGTGATATATTTGATATTTCACTTGATAAATTACTTAAAGAAGATAAAAATTTAATAACTAATATGAAGGAAAAAATGGATACAGTAGAAAGTAATAAATATATTATTTTTACAGTTTTATTTGCAGTTATTTTATTTGGTGGAATGTATTTTATTAAAACTTTTGTAAATATTCCCAAAATAGATAATTTATTTTCTAATATAATTTTATTATCTATATTTATAATTGGAACAATTACTTATATTTTTTCTAATATGCATGTTAGTAAATTTCTAAATCAAAAAACATCAAATAAAAGCATATTAAAAACTATTATTGTTATGATAAGTATAATTTTATTATTTATAATCTTTCCAATTACTGATAAATTAGCGCAAAATATATATGCTGTATTACTTATTAGAACAAGTGTACTTTTAGTAATAATTTTATTATGCATGTTTATTTTTAAAAGGATAGATAAATGTTAAAAACGTTAATGTTTAAATAAGATGCAAAAAAGATTGTTTATGATATGAACCCCGTTTCTTGGACAAAATAGAAACGAGGTTTTTATATGTCAAAATTAAGTTATGAAGATAAAATTGAAATACATAAAAAGAAAAAACAAGGATCTACTAAAATTGCTTTAGCA
>CALVXR010000021.1 GCA_944371445.1 uncultured Bacilli bacterium | reverse complement strand
CTTTTAAACATTCAGCAAGTCCAATAAATCCAAATGTTAAAGTACCATGTTTTAATAACTTACGAATACGATCATTTGGTTTTAATTTATCTCCATCTGTCCATACTCCTTGTCCTAATAAGAATGGGAAGTTATAAACATGTTTTTTACATTGTAACTCAAAGCGTTCTAATAATTGATCTTTTACAAGTTCCATCAAATCACCAAGTTCTTGATAGAAACCGTCCATATCTGTTTTCTCATTTGTAATGATACCATGTTTAATACCTAATCTTGGAAGGTTGATTGAAGTAAATGATAAGTTTCCACGTCCTGGAGTAACTTGATTATCTGGATCTGTAACATCCCCCATAACACGTGTACGGCATCCCATATAAGCAACTTCTGTTTTTGGATCTCCTTCTTTATAGAATTGAAGATTGAATGGAGCATCAATAAATGAGAAGTTAGGGAATAATCTTTTTGCGGATACTTCACATGATAAATGGAATAAATCATAATTTGGTTCTCCAGGATTATAATTGATTCCTTCTTTTACTTTGAAAATAGAAATTGGGAAAATAGGCGTCTCACCATGACCAAGTCCTGCATCCAAAGCAAGTAAATAATTTTTCATAACCATTCTTCCTTCTGGAGAAGTATCTGTTCCAAAGTTAATACTTGAAAATGGAACTTGTGCTCCAGCTCTAGAATGCATTGTGTTTAAATTATGAATAAATCCTTCCATTGTTTGTTCCGTTGCTCTATTAGTTTTTTGTACTGCTTTTTCATATCCTAGTGAAAAAATTTTAGCAACCTCACTTGACCCTTTTATAAAATTATCAAATATAGATAAATCAACATCCATACTATTTAATTTATCAATTTCTTTACTAACTCTATCCATATTAACAAAACTATCAAATGAAGTTAATTCTAAATAATCATATATTGCTTGTTTAAATTCTTTTTTGAATGTTTTTAATACACCTGGAGCCATATAATAATCAAATGCTGGGATAGATTGTCCACCATGTTGATCATTTTGATTAGATTGTATTGCTATTGCAGCAAGTGACCCATATGTTCTAATATCTTGTGGTTCTCTAATATATCCATGTCCTGTATCAAAGCCATTTTTATAAAGTTTATTTAAATCAATTTGACAACAAGTTGTTGTACCCATTGATAAGAAATCCATATCATGAATATGTATCATTCCGCTATCATGAGCTTCTGCAAATTTAGGTTTCATTAAATATGCTTTAGCAAATTCTTTAGAAACTGTTGCTCCGTACTGAAGCATAGTCCCCATTGCTGTATCACCATCTATATTTGCATTTTCTCTCTTTCCATCTTCTTCTCCTGCTGATTTTAGTCCTAAACCTTCAATTGTTTTTAAAAATTTATGTAATTTTTTTTCGTCACTAAATGTTTTTCTAGACATTGCTCTTCTTTCACGATACTCAGAAAATGAATCATATACTTTATCATATCCTTTTTTATTTAATTCATCTTCTATCATATCTTGAATTGTTTCTATCTTTATTTTATTTTCATCTTTAAAATCTTTTTCTATTTTCTTTAAAACACTAACATATATTTTATTAACATCTTTTTCTGTATATGATGAACTTTCACCTTCTTCTTCATCATTTTTAACACTATCAAATGCTTTTTTAATTGCAAGTGCTATTTTAGTTCCATCAAAATTAACTTTTTTTCCATTTCTTTTAACTACTTCTAAATGTTCAAATTGTTCTTCAATTCCTGCCATAATTCTTACTCCTATCTTCAATTACAATTTCATTATATAGTTTAAATTATGATAAGTCAATACAAAAATGTTCGTTTTTTTAACTTTATTTTTCGTCGTTTTATTTTTGCTTTATTTTTATTGATTTTTCGATTATGTTACTTTGCATTTTTTTGTCATTTTTTATTTTTTTGTGTTTTTTACCCTAAATATTACATATTTTTGATATTTTTTTACTTTTTTTAAAATTATAATGTTTTTTATTTTTTATTTTTTTAATAACAAAAAAAGATAATATTTTTCTATTTTATTACCTTTTTGTTCGCTTTTTTGATGTTTTTAATTTTGTTTTTTCTTTTTTATAAAATCATATATAGATGAAGACCCCATAAGTGAAAAAAATCCTAACCAAATACCTGATTGCCAATCTAAATTATAAAATGTTTTAGAAAATGGAATTGCTAATAAAAAGCTTAAACAAAAATTTAAAATCCATATATGCAAACTTTTTTTAAAAATATTAGTCTTTTTTATATTCTCTATAATTGCCATTATTAACATACTATAAGTTATAGAAACGCTCAATATTTCTATTAGTTTATCTGGTAAAATTTGTTCCATTATTTATCACACCTTCCATTAAACCCATATAAAGAATTTATTATCTTTTCGTCTATATTATTTCCATCCAATCTTTTGTATTTTTTATAAAGTTTTAATATTTTTTCTTTAGACTCTAATGAATCTTTTTCTTCTTTTAATTGTTTTACTATTTCTTCTTCTAATATATCTCGTACTACATTTTGATAATCTTCTACTTTTTTTAAATATTTTTTTATTTTATTATAAACAATACCTAAATAACTAACAATTATTCCTAATATTAATTCAACTAAATATTTAGATATAAATTCCATAACATCACCTACTATATAAATATGTTTACTTATTAATTTGGTATAGTTATTTATTATTTTTATTAGAATATATTTTTATAGGTGAAAATATGAAAAAAGTTTTAATTGGAATTACTATAATTATTTTGGGATTATTAATTTTACTGTGGAAAATTAATTTTAGCAAAGTACATAGTAAAGTTATTACTAAAATTGAAGAAAAAGACGACATATTAATAGCAATCAATTACCCACAAACTAAATATAACAATTTAAATAGAAAAATAAAAAATTATATTAATTCATACTATTCTTATTTTAAAGATGAATTTTCATCATATAAAGCCAAAGAAAAAATAGAATTAAATATTGATTATTCTTACTTTTTATTAAAAAATAAATATTTATGTATTACTTTATATATAACAGTTGATACTCATAGTTCTGATAATAATTATAAAGATATCAAAACAATTCTCTACGATACTAAATCAAATAAAGAAATACTTTTAACAGATATAATAAAAGATCACAATAAACTTATAAATTTAATTGATGATAATCTAAAATATAAATATAATACAAATAATATAGATTTTAATATAGATAATTTAATTTCTAATCCTTTTTCAATAAATGATAAATATTTAACTATTTATATTCCAAGCACTGACAGCAATTATGACTTTTATGTTATCAAAATAAGTTTAAAGGAATTTAATTTAGAAACAAAACAAGTAATAGCTAAGACTACTTATTTAGAAAATAATATGGTTATAGATCCTAGCAAAAAAGTAGTAGCGCTTACTTTTGATGATGGGCCAAGTATTTATACCCAAGATATATTAAATATTTTAAATAAATATGGTGTAAATGCTACTTTTTTCGTATTAGGTAACAAAGTATCTATGTATAAAGAAACTCTTAAATATGCATTAAAACAAGGTTGTGAGATAGGCAATCATTCTTATAATCATAAATGGATGATAAAGCTTAATGAAAATGAACTAAAAGCTCAAATAGAAGATACTCAAAATATAATAAAAAAAGAGTTAGGATATACCCCAACTAGTTTAAGACCCACCTATGGTTCTATTAATGACAAAATTAAAAATTATTCAAATTTTAATATTGTACTTTGGAATATTGATACTTTAGACTGGAAGATTAAAAATCCAAAAGAGATTGCTAGAAGAGCATTAAAAGCTGATGATGGAGATATTATTTTAATGCATGATATTCATAAACAAACGGTAAATTCATTAGAGCTTATTATTCCTAAATTATTAAAAGATGGGTTTCAATTTGTTACAATAAGTGAACTAAAAGAAATAGAATTATTAAGAAAAAGATTATGAGAAATAATAATAACTTATTAAAAATGCAATTTCTTATAGTTTTTTCTATTTTTATAGTAATTATTATTTCTTTAGTTCTTTTATATAATGAGATTTTAAAATCAGAAGGTTATGAAGGTTTTATAAATGAAGAAGATGTTCTAAAATTAAATGTACTTATTAGAAGTGTATATTTTATAAGTGCTATATTATTTTTATATGTTGTTATTAGCAACAAAGAAAATAATAATGTAAACATAGAACTACTTATCTCTATTTTTAGTTTATTAGCTACATCATTATCACTTTATTTAGCTTATTCACAGTATAAAAAAAATAGTGATAATATTTTTGAAAATGAAGTTGTTTTCTAAAAAGTAATATTCTCCAAAAACTTACATTTATTTTATTTTTGTAAAGAAAATGTAGAATAAATAATTACTCTACATTTTCTTTATATTCTTTACATCTTTTATCTAAGTCTTCTATTAAACTATCACATTCATCTAAACTATTAAATCTCACTCCACTAGCATACATATGCCCACCACCATTATATTTAAAAGCTACATCATTTATAATTGGACCTCTTGATCTAATTGAACCCCTAATCGTATTATTTTTAATATCTTCTGTAAAAAAGGCCCATGCATATATTTCTTCTATGAAATTTAAATTATTGATTAAATTACCAGGAGTTGCTGCATCTACACTATACTCTTTTATGATATCGTTATTTATTTTTACATAGGCAAATCCATTTTCAGTTATCATTAAATTATTTTCTATATATCCTTGGAATTTTACTTCTTTATATGGTCTTAAATATAAATTGTCATATAAAGAAGTAATATTTATATTAGTTTTTTTTATAAGTTTAGAGACTAATTCAAATGTTTCAGGTGAAGTATATGAAAACATAAATCTATTAGTATCAGATACTAATCCTATATAAAGCTTTTCTGAAGCTTCTCTAGTAAATTTTAATTTAGTGTTAAATACAAGTTTTATTATCATTTGTGATGAGCTAGAGGCATTTTCATCTATCCACTCTAAATTACAAAATTTTTCAATAAACGGATGATGATCTATTTTTATACTATCAGCAAATTCTGATATATTAATTCCATCTACTCTTTTCAAATCAGGTGTATCAACTACAATTAAAAGACTACTACTTTTAACGTTATCTAATTTATCTAGATATCCTAAGTATTTAAATTTTGATGATGGAACTCCGATTGCGTAGACTTTTTTTTGTGGAAATGTATTTAATATGATATCCCTAAGCCCCATTTGGCTGCCAAGTGCATCAGGATCTGCACCAATATGTCTAGCAATAACAATATTATCATACTTTTTTATTTTATTATATATTTTTTTATAAACGTTACTAAACATAGTTATCACTCTTTCTAATATTATAATACCATAAAGTTATAGATTTTCATAGAAAAAACAAATGAAAATTCATTTGTTATTGATTAGAAAGATTATAAGTATCTCGTGCTATCATTACTTCTTCGTCAGTTGGTATTACATAACATGGTACTGATGAATCTTCTTTAGTGATAAGCCCTTCTTTTCCGAATCTCATTTCTTCATTTTTATCTCTATCAAGTTTTAATCCAAGACAAGACAATCTATCGACAATCATTCTTCTGACATGTGGAGAATTTTCACCAACACCTGCTGTAAAACAAATTGCATCCGCTCCACCTAATTCAACATAATATTTAGCAATATAATCAACTACTGAATTTACATATAAATAATGAGCCAAAATTGCCTTATGATCTCTTACTGATATTTTAGCTTCAATATCTCTAAAGTCACTACTTATTTCACTTATTGCAAGCATACCACTTTTTTTATTTAAAATTGTATCTATTTCATCAATAGACATACCTGTTTTTTTCATAAGATATGGAATAATACTGTAATCTATATCTCCACATCTTGATCCCATAACAATTCCAGCATTTGGTGTAAATCCCATAGAAGTATCTACGCATCTTCCATCTCTTACTGCACTAACGCTTCCACCATTTCCTAAATGACAAACTATTATGTTAGAATATTTTTTATCTAATAGTTCTGCTGCTCTTTCAGATACATATTTATGGCTTGTTCCATGAAATCCATATTTTCTAATATCATATTTTTCATACCATTCATTTGGAACTGCATATAAGTATCTATCTTCTTCTATAGTTTGATGAAAAGCTGTATCAAAACAAGCTACTTCAATAGCATTTGGTATCTCTTTCATGCAAGCTCTAATTCCCATAACATGCGCAGGATTATGAAGAGGCGCTAGTGGTGATAAATCCTCAATGTCTTTAACAACTTTTTCAGTGATTATAACTGATTCTTTATAATGTGCTCCACCATGAACAATTCTATGTCCTATACCTTCTATTTCATCTAAGCTTTTTACTATATTTCTTTCAAGTAATTCTTTAACAAGTATTTTTACAGCTTCATCATGAGTTGGCATATCTGCTTTTTTTTCTATTTTTTCACCATTAATTTTTAAAGTATAAAATCCTCCATCAATTCCAATTCTTTCAAATACTCCTTTAATAAGTATTTTTTCTTCAGGCATTTCATATGCTTGAAATTTAAGTGATGAGCTACCAGCATTTACTGATAATATTTTCATAATAATCCTTCTTTCTTATAAATTATATTCTAAAACCTCACAATTATTTGCTATTTGCCTATATAAGTTCTTATCTTCGGGTAATTCATTAAAATAATAATATATTGAATTCATAATACCACTATGAGTAACTAATAAAATGTTATTTTTGTCATATTTTTCAATATTTCTTAAAAGACTTCCCACCCTATTATAAACATCTCTTACACTTTCTACATTTTCTTCTGTAAAATTTAAAATCATATCATTATATTTAAACCTATCATACTTTTCTACATTGGCTCCTTCTAAAGTACCAAGATAACGTTCTTTAAGTCTCTTATCTTTTACAATAGGAATCTTACCATCACTGATAATAGTAGCTGTAGTAAATGCTCTATCAAGTGGGGATGTTATAATTAAATCTATATGTTTATTTTTTAGGTCATCTCTTACTTTAATTGCTTGGCTTTTACCATTTTCATTTAATGGAATATTAATATGTCCTTGTATTTTTCTTTCTTTGTTATAGTCAGTTTCACCATGTCTTACAACATATAATCTCATTTTTCATCCTTTACTGGTTTCATAAGTGGGAATAAAATAACATCCCTAATTGATTCTTTTTCAAGTAATAACATACATAAACGGTCAATTCCATAACCTATTCCACCTGCTGGTGGCATTCCATATTCAAGTGCTTCTACAAAATCCATATCTATATCGTTTGCTTCTTCATTTCCTAAATCTTTTTCTTTTAATTGTTCTACAAATCTATCATATTGATCTATAGGATCATTTAATTCTGTATATGCATTAGCAAATTCTCTACCACCTATAAATAATTCAAAACGGTCTACAAATCTAGGATCTTTTGGATTCCTTTTAGTAAGTGGACTTATTTCTACTGGATGACCATATAAGAATGTTGGTTGTATTAAAGTTTCTTCTACGTATTTTTCGAAGAATAAATTAATAATATGGCCTACTGTTTTTTCATGTTCTTCAACTTCAATACCATGATTTTTAGCTAATTCAAGAGCTTCTTCTACAGTCATTTTTTCACTAAAATCTATTCCAGTTTTTTCTTTTATAGCATCTACCATACTAATTCTTTTCCATTTTCCAGATAAATCTATATCATATCCATACCAGTTAAAAGTTGTTTTACCTATTACAGTATTTGCTATATACTGATACATATCTTCAGTAAGATCCATCATTCCTTCCATATCAGAATAAGCTAAATAAGCTTCCATTAAAGTAAATTCTGGATTATGTTTTGGATCCATTCCTTCATTTCTAAATACTCTTCCTATTTCATATACAGCTTCCATACCACCTACTAATAATCTTTTTAGTGGAAGTTCTAGAGCTATTCTTAAATACATATCTAAATCTTGTGTATTATGATGAGTCACAAATGGACGTGCTGCAGCACCAGTAAGTAAAGTTGTAAGTATTGGAGTTTCAACTTCTGTAAAACCTCTACTATCCATGAAATTTTGAATTGCACGAATAATTTTTGGTCTTGTAAGTGCTATGTTTTTAGATTCATCATTTATCATTAAATCAACATAACGACGACGATATCTTTCTTCTACATCTGTAAGTCCATGGAATTTTTCAGGAAGTGGTCTAAGTGATTTTACTAAATGTGTATATTTTAAACATTTAACTGTTACTTCACCAGTTTTAGTCATCATCACTTTTCCTTCTACTCCTACTATATCTCCTATATCTGCACTTTTAAATAATGTATAATCATCTTCCCCAATATCATTTATTGATATATATACTTGGATAGGTCCTTTTACATCTTTGATTATAAAAAAGCTTGCTTTACCCATTTTTCTTATAAACATTATTCTACCAGCTATTTTAACATGCATATCTTTTTGTTCTAATTCTTCATGACTAAGTCCTATGCATTTATCTTTTATATCTAATGAATAACTATCTCTTTCAAATTTTTGTCCAAAAGGATCTATATTTCTTTCTTCAAATAATTTTAATTTTTCTCTTCTAACTAATTCTTGTTCTGTAAATTCTCTCACTTTATCACCTTTTCTTTTAATATTACTTCTGTTTTGGAAAAAATATCTTCAAGCGTTTTTCCTTTGTTATATAATAACATAAAAAAGCTTGTTATTACTAGTGCTAATTGCATAAAAGCTAAAAAAGATATTGTTAAAAAGTATGAAAATGAAGGAAGTATAAATATAAGTAGAACTGAAAAGAATATATATCCAATTCCATTGATTGTAAATGCTCTTATTATATAATCAGTTATTTTTATATCTTTTTTATATATTTTAATTCCAAATATCATTTTACCTAGTGTCATACCATTATTTTTATAAGGGACAATAATAAAATATATACTCATTATTAATAGTGTTATAAAGTTTATTAATAATTTTTGTTTTTCCAAATCATAAAAAGCTATTGAATAATGATTTAAATATGTTATAAAACTAACTTCACGCATTAAAAAGCTCTCATTTAAACTTCCAATTTCTACTAATAGATTATCTAAATTCTTATTTTGCATAAATGAGGATATAATAATTATTATCATTCCTACTATAAACATATCTAATATATAAGCTAAAATTCGTTTAATTTTCATTTTCTAATTCCCTTTCATATTCCTCTAAAATATTAAATAATTCTTCTTTAGTTTTTATTTCAAATATTTTTCTTTTAACATTATGACCATTAGGCATTCCTTTCAAATACCATGCTGTAAATGTTCTCATTTCTAAAAGAGCTACTTTTTCATCTTTATTTTCTAAAAGTAAGTTAAAGTGTCTTTTTATCATTGCTATTTTTTCTTTGAATGTTACTTCTTTAGGAAGAATACCTCTTTCTAAATAATCATTTACTTCTTTTATAAGCCATGGATTACCTAAAACACCTCTTCCGATCATAACTGCATCACATCCAGTTGTTAAAAGCATTTTTTCAGCATCTTCATAAGAATTTATATCGCCATTTCCAATTACTGGAATTGATACATTTTCTTTAACCTCTCTAATAATATTCCAGTCTGCTTTACCACTGTATCCTTGAGATCTAGTCCTAGGATGTACTGCAATAGCATCCGCACCAGCTTTTTCAATTATTTTAGCTATTTCTACAGCATTTATACTATTACTATCCCAGCCACTTCTTATTTTTACTGTAACAGGTATAGGAACGCTTTCTTTTACAGCTTTTACAATTTCATAAACTTTTTCGGGATTTTTTAAAAGAGCACTACCAGCCTGTGCTCTAGTAGCAACTTTTGGTACTGGACATCCCATATTAATATCGATTATATCTGGCTTCATAGTTTCATATATATATTTAGCAGCTTTTACAAAAGTATCTTTATCACTACCAAATATTTGCTGTGATATAGGTCTTTCTTCATCCTTCATATAAAGCATTTTAGTTGTTTTTTCATTCCCAAAAGATATTGCTTTATCAGATACCATTTCTGCGTATATAAGTCCTGCTCCCATTTCTTTAATTATTCGCCTATAAGCACTATTACTTATGCCAGCCATAGGAGCTAAAACCACTTTATTTTTTATCTCGACATCACCTATTTGCCACATAAAATCACCAATGATATTATATAATATTTTTAGCTTTTTTTCAACAAAAAAGCATATGTATGGAGGTACATATACTTATTTATTCTTAAATATAAATAATTTACTAAACACATAATTAAGTAATATCACAATTATGTTAGATACAATTTTAATAATCATATCGTCAAATTTAAGAACTGATACAAATATATACATTATAGACATATCTATTATACTAGATATTAATCTATAGTAGAAAAATAATATTAATTCTTTTAATATATTTTTATTTTTACTTTCAAAGACAAATAATCTATTTGTTATATATGCAAATAATATGGATAATACAATAGCAATTATATTACTAATTAAATACTGAATTCCAAATATTTTAGCTAGCACAAAATACGAAATTATATTTACAAGTGTTGTAAGGACACCAAATATTCCATAATTTATAATTTCTTTGTACTTTTTATATAAGTTAATTATTTTATTAAATATATCATTTATATTTTTTTTCATATGTTTCTTTCCTTCTCTACTAAAATATATTAATGCTAAGAATATAGACAGTATACTAATTAATATTCCTTCTTTTAGGCCTATAGGTACATATTTAAACTCAATATTATGTTTTCCCTCACCAATTTTAAACCCAATAAAAGTATCAAATATTTTATCATAATTAATTTTTTTACCATCTATAAAAATATGCCATCCTTTATCATATGGAATAGTTGTAAATAAATATGAATTTTTATTTTCACCAGTAGCATTTCCTTTTATATAGCCATTTTTTAGTTCACTTATTTTTAATTGATTTTCATTTAATTTATCAAATACTTCTTCATATTTTTCTTTATTAAAATAATATGATACCGGTTTAACATTTTTTACATTACCCTCTATTTTATATGTAAATTTAACTCCAATATCAGCATCATTTTTAAACTTTTGAATAGCAAAATCTTTGTTTGAATAATAACTTAACTTAATATCATTAATATATAAAGTTATTCCTTTATTATTAGTTAAATAATCACTTTTTATATTAGCAAATGAATAAAAATCTAATTTTTTAGTATTAGTAAAACTATATGTATTATCATCTATTTTTTCAAGTTCTATTTTTTCATATATATCATCTACGCCTGTTAAACAATTTACTATTTGATTTTGATATTTTAACCTATCTCCGTCATCATTCTTAATATGGCACTTACTTAAATCATTACTAATTACAGTTCCTAAAGACAATGCTTCATTATTTTTATATACATAAATATCTTTTTTAAACACATCATAAAGTTCCCCATATAATACAGTACCTTTGTACTGATTAATCTTTTCTAATATATCTACATCTTCTTCAGTTATTACATATTTTATTCCAAGTAAAGAATCTAGAATCGGATTAAATCCCAAATACTCTGCCATATTATCATGAACATTATATCCAGCTCTTCCTAAAAATTCCATTTCATTTTTTCCTACTGTAGATAAAAAAGTTACATTACCAAAATAATTAAAATAAAGCGAATCTGCAGGTGACCTTGCATATATCTTCCCAATTCTATAGAATTTATCACTATCTTTAGACTTTATTTCATCAATTTGTTTTTTATCGGTTGCGTATTCATTTAAAGTTTCTTTTTTAAATCTAAAACCATAATCATTGATCATAAAATAATAGTTAAAAAACAATTCTGCAATAACTAATAAAAAGATAAGTAAATTAATATTTTTAACACTTCTATTTATCTTAAAATTAATTAATAATAAATAAATAAAAAATAAAAATACACTAACAAATATCAAAGGAATTTTCACAGTATCTAAATTACCAAATAATACTACTGTTCCAATAATAGGATATATAGGAGCAATTATCCAAAGTTTTTTCTTTGTAATTCCATCTATATTAATAAAGCATTTTACAGCTAATATAATAACAAAAAATGATAAAATAAATACATATCTTCCATAAAAACATACAGGAATATTAAACCCATGCCAAATATAATCTACATAATTTACAAATATACTTATTAAAAATATTAATATTACTATAAAAGAAGCTTTTTTTTCTCTTTTATTTATTTTATTATTCATAAAGTATAGTAAAACTAATATAAAAGTAAATATTCCTACATATATAAAATAAAAATTATTTGCAAGTATATTAGCATAATTATGATTACCAATAAATAACTGTGATAGAAAATCATACAAGTTTGTGCTTATTTCAAGAGGATATCTTGCAAAAACATTCATATCACTTTTTGGCATATTTTGAAATTCTAAATAAGTTGGAATTAACAAAAATGAAACAGATAAGCCAGCTAATAAAGAAGATATTATAAATTTTTTTAAAGGTTCTTTTATTCTTTTTTTATAATTATTATCATAAGTTATAAATGATTTATATATAAAGTATATTATAGAGAATATACAAATCATATAAGCTATATAGTAATTACAATAAATAATTATTAATAGTGAAATAAAGTATAATAAAGGACTTTTATTATTTATTATTTTGTCTAATCCGTATACAAGTATAGGAAGCATTAAAACAGCATCAAGCCACATAACATGAAAATAATAAGCAGCTGTATATCCCATAAGTGCATAACAAGTTGAAAATAAGACTAAATTTTTTTTATTAGGGAATGTTTTATTTAAGTAAAAATACATAGTTGCTCCAGAAAGACTTAATTTAAGCCAAACAATAAGAAGAACAGCTATATGTATACTGTTTTTAGGAAACAAAAACATAATAAAATTAAATGGGCTCATTAAATAATAAGCATATGTTCCTATCATTGTTCCACCTAAACCTTTAGAAAATGAATAGCTAGCATAAAAATTATCTTTTAAAAACGTAAAAAGCATTTTATACTGACCTGCCATATCACTTACAAAAAGAGTTTTATTAAAGAAAAAACCAAGAGAAAAATATATTAGTCCTAAAAGAATAAATGGAATTAAAAAAGATATTATATATTTTTTATTTAATTTTTTCATACTACACATCCTTTTAATAAAAAATATTATACCACGTATAATGTAAATTAGTAAATAAATAGGTTTGAACCTTGTTTAATTTACTATATAATATTATCTATTCATTTTACAAAATGAATAGATAATTTGCGATTGAGTTTAGGCAAATTAT
>CALVXR010000020.1 GCA_944371445.1 uncultured Bacilli bacterium | reverse complement strand
AAGCTAAATAATTTAAAAGCTATTAAACAGTTAAAGAAAGTTATAGATAAAGAAAAATTTGATATAATACATTGCCATACTCCTATGGGAAGTGTAGTAACAAGATTAGCAGCCAAAAAAGCAAGAAGGAATGGTACTAGAGTTATCTATACTGCCCATGGATTTCATTTTTATAAAGGGGCACCACTTTTAAATTGGTTGCTTTTTTATCCTATAGAGAAATATTTATCAAAGTATACTGACGATCTAATTACAATAAATAAAGAAGATTATGAACTTGCAAAAAGAAAATTTCACGCAAGAAATACTTATTATATTCCTGGAGTAGGTGTAGATCCTAATAAGTTTAATATTAATCTTACAAGTGAAGAAAAACACAAGTTAAGAGAAAGTTTAGGGCTAAAAGATGATGATTTTGTAATTATTTATGTAGCTGAATTAATAAAAAGAAAAAATCAGACTATGGCAATTGAGGCAATAAAGGATTTAGTAAAGAAAGATGATAAAATTAAACTATTACTAGTTGGAAAAGATTCATATAATGGTAAATACCAAGAAATGGTAAAAAATCTTGGAATTGATAAAAATGTTATTTTTACTGGATATAGAAAAGACGTACCGAAACTTATGAAAATCTCTGATATGGCAATTTCTACCGCGCTTCAAGAAGGTTTACCTGTAAATATATTAGAAGCAATGTTTGTTGGGTTACCAATAGTTTGTACAAATTGCAGAGGAAATGCAGATCTTATGATAGATACTAATAATGGATATTTAGTTGATATAAATAATGTAAATAGTATGATAAATAAAATTACAAATATTTATAATAATAGGGCGGATATAAGAACTGATTTTAAACTAGATAAATATGAAATATCTAATGTTATGAAAAAATATAGTGAAATTTATTTTCCTAAGTATAAAAAAGCAGCATATTTTCATGATGTGAAATTGATAGAATGTAATAATAAAATTTATACATCAGATGGATTGAATCAAGATGTTATAAAAGAACGCTATCTTAATATATTTGATTCTTTTAAAATGGTAACAAGGATTATAAAAAATGAATCACTTAATATAGCAAAATATTCTGAGTTAAATGATAAAAGAATTTCTTTTGACTCTATAAATACAAGTGGAATTACAAAGCTTTTATTTTCTAAAAAAGTCAAAGAGAAGATAAAGGAAAATGTTTTAAATGTTGATTTTTGCATTATTAGATTACATAGTTTTACAGGCAATATTGCGTGTAAATACGCAAGAAAATACAAAAAAAACTATGTTATAGAATTAGTTAGTTGCCCTTTTGATAGCTTATGGAACCATAAAAGTAAATTTGGTAAAATATTAGCACCGTATATGTATTTGTTAACTAAAAAAAATATAAGTAAAGCTTCAAATGTCATATATGTTACTGATAAATTTTTACAGAAAAGATATACAAATAAACACAATAATATTGGATGCTCTGATGTAATTATAACAGATACAGATCAATCAATCTGTACAAGACGTTTAGAAAAAATTACTCAGATGGAAAATAAAAAAATAATCTTAGGGTTGGTTGGTTCTTTAGATGTTAGCTTTAAAGGACATGAAACAGCTATTAAAGCTTTAGCACAGTTAAAAGATAAAATTGACTTTGAATTACATTTTTTAGGCAATGGTAAAAAAGATTATTGGGAAAATATTGCAAAAAAGTATAAAATAGCAGAGAAAGTAGTATTTGATGGAACGTTACCTGGTGGAAAAGCTGTTTTAGAGTGGATGGATAACTTAGATATATATTTAATACCAAGCTTACAAGAAGGTATGCCAAGAGCTCTTATAGAAGCTATGAGTAGAGCTTGTCCAGCAATAGGTACAAATGTTGGAGGAATTCCAGAAGTATTGGACATAACAGTAGAAAAAAATGATTATATCGAAATTGCAAAGAAAATTTTAGAATTTGCAACTAACAAAGATTTAATGAAAAAATGTGCTTTAAGAAATTATGAAAAGTCAAAAGAATTTCATGAGGATTGTTTATTTAATAAAAGACAACCATTTATATTAAAGTGTATTTATAAAAATTCTGGAGAGTAATAATGAGTAAGATAAAAGTTTTACATGTATTTCAGCAAATGAGCCGTGGTGGTGCTGAAACAATGATTATGAATATATATAGAAAAATAGATAGAGAGAAGATACAATTTGATTTCCTTTGTATGAGCCCACAAAAAGGTGATTACGATGAAGAAATAAAAAAACTTGGTGGAAATATTTATATAATACCTTCACCAAAAGAAAGAGGACCAATAAATCACATAAAAGATATTGTAAAAGTAATAAAAGAACATGGTGGATATGATGCAATACATATTCCAACAATGTTTCATTCTGGTATTGTGTGCTTTGCGGCGTATATTGCTCATGTAAAAAAAAGAATTGTACACTCACACAATGCAAATGAATTTAATGACAATACATTAAAAAGAAAAATTTATAGAGGAATATCTAGAGTATTAATAAAGCTATTTTGTACAGATAGAGTAGCATGTGGAATAAAAGCAAGAGAATATTTATTTGGAAAGAGTAAAAAAGTAGAAAAAAATACACTTTTGGTTAATAACGGTATTGAATTGGAAGAATATAAAAATATAAATAAAGATATGTTAGAAGAGAAGATAAATGAGCTAGGCTTAAGCAAAACTGAGCTGATTATTGGAAATGTTGCTAGGTTTGAGGAACAAAAGAATCATGTATTCTTTTTAAAATTGGCACATTACTTAAAAGATAAAAATATTAACGCTAAAATAGTTTTAGTTGGAGATGGCAAATTAAGAGAGGAAATACAAAATAGAACTATACAAGAAGAAATAGATAAATATTTTGTATTTACTGGTAAAAGAAAAGATATACCTTATATAATGAGTATCTTTGATGTTTTTGTTATGCCGTCTTTGTATGAGGGATTTCCATTAACTATTGTAGAAGCTCTGGCTGCTGGCAAAAATTGCGTGATTTCTGATACAATTTCTATAGAAGTTGAAGTTATCGATGGAACAATATCTTTTGTTAATCTAAATGATAGAATAGAAAAATGGTATGATCTAATAATAAATGCTAAACAAAAAAGAACTGATAAATTATCAAATATAAAAAAATTAGAAGAATCAGGTTACTCTGCTAAAAGTAGTATGGAGTCATTAGTAAGGTTATATATGAAGTAAGGAGAAAAACATGTTTATAAACAACAGAAATAAAAGTTTTATTGTTTTATGTTTTACTGTTTTAATATTTATAATATATTTTTTAACATTTGGAATTGGTAATAGTGTCCAATACGATGGTGAAAAAATGTTAAACATAGTAGGGATAATTATTATTATTCAATTTCTTTATTCTATAATAACTTTATTAATTTGCGGGGTTAAGATTGATAATTTATCTTTTATATATTTAACTTTTTATTTTATTTTTTTATTTGGACAAGTAGTATGTAGATATGTATTTGGATTTGTAGATGAAGACTCATACGATTTTACTAATGATTTTTTTAGCACTCAAATACTGCAAGCATGTATAATTTCTTTGTATGGTATGATAACCATTCATTTGGGGATTTTACTAGGTGTTGTATTTAGTAGAAAAAATAAAATATATAAAGAAGTAAAAGATAAAGACATGAATTTAAAGTTAAAAGTTATGAATAAAGTGGCATGGATAGTAGTAGTCTGTTCAGCTCCATTTGCGTTATATGAATTATTTGATAAATTAAAAATTGCATTTGCATCTGGATATAAAGGGGTATATTCTGATATTACAATAGGGGTAGAATCATTAGTAACTAAACTTGTACCATTTTTTTTCGTAGCATTACTTGTTTTAATGGTTTCATATAAAAATGATATAAAAAAAGCAAAAAAAATCTTTGTAATAATTTTAATATATAATGTACTTCAGTTTTTCTTAGGAGCTAGAGGACTTCCTATACTTAGGGTATTATTTACAATTATTGCTTGGAATTTAACGATTAATAAAATAACTACAAAAAAAATGATAATATATTTTTTATTATTAATACCATTATCAATTTTAATATCATTTATGAGAGTCGTTCGTGAATATGCAATATCTGAATGGATAAGTGATATAGGGATTGTGTTAAATGAAATTATATCAAATAATCCGGTTCTTTTAGCTTTAAATGAAATGGGAATTGCTATTTTCCCTACTACTGCTGCACTTGTTGCATGTCCTGAAATGGTTCCATTTAAATGGGGAACAACGTATCTTTATGGAATTGCAGCAATAATACCTAATTTAGGTACTGAATTAAGCGTAAATAAAGTAATGGGAGATATACAACAGGAAATATCAAAAGTTTTTGGACTTGCTTTTGGTGGGTCAATAGTAGAAGATTTATTCGCTAATTTTGGATGGCTATGTTTATTAGCACTTATAATTTTAGGTATATTTATGTATAAAATTGATATAAGAATAAAAGAAAAAGCATATAAATCTCCAATTGTGATACCATTATATTTGGCTTTTTGTGTAAGCTTTGTTTGGACTGTAAGAAACAATATAAATCCAATATTTAGAGAATTTGTATGGTATATTTTACCTATATATGTTTTTTATAAATTACTATATAGGAAAGTAAAGAAAGGTGAAAGAAAAACATAATATGGCAAAGGTATCAATAATTGTTCCAGTATATAATGCACAAAAATATATAAAAAGATGCGTAGAATCAATTATATCACAAAAAGAAAATGATATTGAAGTAATATTAATAGATGATGGTTCTAGCGATAATAGTTTAAAAATATTAGAAGAATTAAAAAAACGTGATAAAAGAATAAACGTGTACACACAAGAAAATAAAGGTAGAGGGTATACAAGAAATAGAGGAGTATTAACTGCAAAAGGCGATTACATTATGTTTGTTGATGCAGATGATTGGATTGAAGAAAATACAATATCTACAATGTTAGAATATGTAGAAAAATATGGAACAAACTATGTAAGATGTGCCTGCATGAAAGAAATATTTCAAACAGGGCGAAAGATAAATACAGATATAATATATGAATACCCTAAATTTGTAGAAAAAGAAGATTACAAAGAAAAGATTTTTAACACTTTCTTAGATACATATTTCCTTAATTCACCTTGCTTGTTTATAGTAAAAAGAGAGTTTTTAATAAGAAATGATATTTTCTTTGATATAGGAAGTTTTTATGCAGAAGATCTTGTATTTAATTTAAAAATATTTATGAAATTAGATAATGCTGTATTTTTGCCATATACTTTTTACCATTATATGAATAATGAAGAAAATGTTATAACTAAATTATCAGTATCAAAAGTATTAAGTAAAATTAAAGAGGCTATAACAAACTATTCATATTTATACAAATTCTTTTACTCTTTTGGAATAAAAAATGAAAATATAGAAAAAAAGATAGAAAATAGAATAGGAAAAGAAGTTATAGAATGTATTAAATCAATATATATTAGTACAAATTTATTAAAAAAGAACGAAAGATTAAATATAATTGATTACGCAAAAAAAAGCTTGAAAGATAAAAAAATATATATAGAAGACATGGCAACTATGACTAGTGTTTTGGATAAGAAACTAATATTAAAATATACTTTAACATATAAGGTAAAGAAAATATTAAAGAAAATAATATATTTTAGGGGTAGGTAAAGTAATGGGCATAAATAAATTAGAGAATATAAGCTTTTTAAATACTTTGTATTATAGAATAAAACTTAAGATTAACTGTGTGATATATAAGAAAATGAAAATATATATAAGTAAAAAATCTAAAATAAATTGTAAAGATAGATTTTTAATTGGAAATAGTTATATGCATTGTAATGTAAGTAATGGCACGTTTCTGTTAAAAAAGGATGCTACATTAAATATTGAAGGAAGATTTGCTATTGGAACTGGTTCACAAATATCTGTTGAAGAAGACGCTACTTTATCGATTGGGAGTGGATATATAAATAGAGATAGTAAAATTAATTGTTTTAAAAATATTAAAATAGGTAATAATGTTGTAATATCAGAAGAAGTCATTATTAGAGATTCAGACAATCATAGAGTAATAGAAAACGGTGAAGAGAAAGAGAATACTAAAAATATAGTTATAGGTGACAATGTTTGGATTGGATTAAGGAGTATAATATTAAAAGGGGCAAATATTGGAAATGGATGTATAGTTGCAGCTGGTTCTGTTGTAAATGGAAAGTTTCCGGATAATTGTTTAATTGCAGGTGTACCAGCAAGAGTTATAAAAGAGAATATTTCATGGGAAGAGTAAGGAAGGAATGAGGTTCTTGAAAGAGTTGATAACTATAGTCGTACCGATATATAACGTTGAGGAATATCTAAATAAATGTATTGAGACTATTCTTTGCCAAACATATGAAAATATTGAAATACTTTTGATTGATGACGGTTCTACAGATAATTGTGGAAATATATGTGATTTATATGCCAAAAAAGATAGTAGAGTAAAGGTAATTCATAAAGAAAATGGTGGCTTATCTGATGCTAGAAATACCGGAATTGAAGCGGCTAATGGTAAATATATATGTTTTATAGATTCAGATGATTATATATCTCCTATATTTATAGAAACTTTATATAATTTATGCAAAGAAAATAACACAAAGATATCACAATGTAGTTTTAATATAGTATATGATAATAATGGCAAAAGTGAGGAAGCAGAGCAAGAAGTAAATATTTATACATCTGAGGAAATGGTAAAAAATTTATATAACGAGAAATATGTTGAAACTGTTATCGTATGTGATAAATTATATGATATAACCCTATTTAAAAATATAAAATTTCCAAAAGGAAAAATAAATGAAGATGAAGCTATAACATATAAGTTATTTTATGAAGCTGAAAGTATTTGTACTACTAATTTAAAATTATATTTTTATAGAAAAAATTTAAATAGTATTACTAATTCTAAATTTACACTTAAAAATTTATATTATCTTAGTGTGTTGAAAGAAAGAGATGAGTTTTTTAAAGAAAAAGGTAATGAATGTTTAGTGATTTTAAATTTAAAAACTTATTTTTATTCTTTGGTAAAATCATATTGTAAATGTAAGCTTTATATAAAAGATTCAGCTGACATAAGAAGAAAAATAAAAGTTGAATATAAAAAGGTATATAAAGTTTTAATAAGTAGTCAGGTTGTAAAATTAAAAACAAAATGTTTATTAACATTTGCTGGAATATTGCCAATGTTTTACTATAAATGTTTTGGGGTAAATTAAGCAGTAGGAGGAAAAGAGTGGATAAAATTAAAACAATAATAAAAAAAATCATAAAAATATTACATTTTAATTTATATTTGTTTAAGTGTAAAATTAAAGGACAAGCTCCATATGTGATTTTTGGAACTCCTTTGCATGGCAATCTAGGTGATCATGCAATTATATATTCTGAGATATATTTTTTAAAACAAAACGGAATAAAACATATATTTGAAGTATCAACTTATGAAGATAAAATATGTTTTGATTATATATGTAAAAAGTTAAAAGAAAATGCTAGAATATTTGTTACAGGTGGAGGCTCTATTGGTTCTCAATGGATTGAAGAAGAAAAATTTATAAGAAAGGTAATCAAAAGTTTTCCTGATAATAAAATAGTAATATTTCCTCAAACTGTATATTATTCAGATGATGAAAATGGTAAATATGAATTAGAAATTTCCAAAAAAATATATAATGGGCACAAAAACTTGTCTTTATGTTTAAGAGAAAAAGTATCATATGAATTCTGTAAAAGTAATTTTCAAAATGTTAATCTTGTTTTAGTTCCTGATATCGTATTATGTTTATATGGAAAGAAATTCAAACAAGTTGATAGAAAAGATGGTATACTTATTTGCTTTAGGCATGATGCTGAAAAGAAAATGAGTAGTAAAGAATTTGAGAACATAACAGATATTTTAAAAAAGTATGGTAATTTAAAATACACAGATACAGTAGTTAAAAAAGTAATATATCCTATTTTAAGAAAGAAATTTTTATTTGAAAAATTAATTGAATTTTCAAGTAGTAGGCTAGTTGTTACTGATAGATTACATGGTATGATTTTTGCAGCTATTACTAAAACACCATGTATTGTATTTAGTAATTATAACCATAAGGTAAAAGGAGTATATAGCTGGATTAAAGATTTAAACTATATAGTATACATGGAAAATGAAGAAGAATTAGAAGAAAAAGTAAGTGCATTATTAAAATTACATGAAGAAGATTTTAATACAATAAATTTAGAAGTAAAGTTTAATGATTTAAAAAAGTTAATTAAAGAATAAGGTGAGAAAATATGATAAAGAGATTTATAGAATGTACTGTACCTGTTACTGTATGTAATATGAAATGTAGTTATTGCTACGTAATGCAAGAAGGAAGAAGAAGTAATAAAATGCCTAATTTTAAATATTCTCCCGAACATATTGGAAAAGCACTGTCTAAAGAAAGATTAGGAGGAACTTGTTATATTAACATTTGTGGACTCGGTGAAACTTTGTTACCAAAAGAAATGCCGGACATCTTAAAAAATATATTAGCTCAGGGACATTATGTAAATGTAACTACTAATGGAACTATAACAGAAAGATTTAATGAAATTTTAAAAATGCCATCTGAGTATTTAGAAAGATTAAATTTTGCATTTTCTTTCCATTATTTAGAATTAAAAAGATTAGGAAAGCTTAAAGAGTTTTTTGAAAATATACATAATGTAAGAAATAAAGGTTGTTCTTTTGTATTGCAATTAAATTTATGTGATGAATATATTCCATATTTGGAAGAAATAAAAAAAGTTTGTAAAGAAAATGTAGGAGCATATCCACAATTAGCAGCAACTAGAGATGAAGAAGCAAAGGAAATAAAATTATTAACTAGATTAAGTAAAGAAGAATATGTAAAGTTAGGTAGAGAATTTGAGTCACCTTTATTTGATTTTACGATGAAAAATTTCATGGTACCTAGAAAAGAATTCTGTTATGCTGGAGATTGGACGTTTTTACTAGATTTAAGCACGGGAGATGCTAGAAAATGTTATCACTGTCCTTCAGATCAAAATATATTTAAAGATATAAATAAAAAAATAAAATTTGAAGCTGTAGGAAATAATTGCCATTGTGCTTATTGTGTAAATTCGAGTCATTTTATGTCTTTGGGGGTTATTCCTAATATTGAAACTCCAACATATGCTAATTTAAGAAATAGACAAGAGGCAAATTGGTATAATGAAAAGATGAATAAATTTTTAAATACCAAACTTAATAATGAAAATAATGAGTATAGCAAAATGAAGAAGTTAGCTTGCAATTTTATTTATAAATATCATGGAGTAGGTAGAAGATTAAGAGGAATTACAAAATAGGAGTTAATATATGGCAGAGTCAAGAAAAAAGAATTCAATTAAAAATGTAATAATGGGCTTATCAGTTCAAATTGTTACTGCATTACTTACATTTGTAACTAGAACTATATTCATAAAGATACTTGGAGAAGAGTATTTAGGAATAAATGGACTTTTTACTAATATTTTAGCAGTGTTGTCTTTAGCGGAATTAGGTATAGGTACTGCTATTGTATATAGTATGTATCAACCAATTAAGGAAAATGATACTACAAAACTTACAGCACTTGTCAATTACTATAAGAAATTATATAATATAATAGCAATAATAGTGCTTGTGGTCGGATTATTAATATTACCTTTTTTAGATATAATTGTACAGCTTGATAAACCGATTGAACATTTACATTTATATTATGTTTTATTTTTGTTAAACTCAGTTATATCTTATATTTGTGTATACAAGACATCCATTACAATAGCTACGCAAAAAGAATATAAATTAAAGGTATATAATATTATATTTAGTTTTTTACAATTTATACTACAAATACTTGTTTTATTAATATTTAAAAATTTCGCTTTATATTTAGTAGTGCAAATATTTACATCATTAATGTGTAATATTGCCAAAATGAAAAAATCTGAAAAAATGTTTCCTTTTATAAAAGGAAAGGAAACTTTAGAAAAAAAGGATAAAATAAGCATTTGGAATAATATAAAATCATTATTTTTATATCAAATTGGAAGTGTAATGTTAAATAATACGGATAATATATTAATTTCCATTTTAATAGGAACTGTATATGTAGGATACTATTCAAATTATATTATGATAATTACAACTATAACAACATTTACTAGTTTAATTTTTACTTCGCTTCAAGCAAGTATTGGAAATCTAAATGTAGAAGCAAGTGAAAAAAGAAAGTATTTTATATTTAAGGTAATAGACTTTATGGGATTTTGGATATATGGTTTCTGCGCAATATGTTTTGCAATATTATTTCAAGATTTTATATCATTATGGATTGGAAAAGAATTCTTGTTAACAAAAGCTGTTATGTATACATGTGTGTTTAATTTTTATTTACAAGGAGTACTATATCCTATTTGGTGTTATAGATATACAACAGGGTTATTTAATCATACAAAATATGCAATGTTAATAGCTGTAATTATAAATATAATACTTTCAATTATATTAGGTAATATATTGGGACTATTTGGAATTTTAATTGCAACTTCTATTGCTAGATTAAGTACGAATATGTGGTTTGAACCATATAAATTGTTTAAGGAATATTTTAAGAAAAATGTAGGAAAATACTATTTGACACAACTTAGGAATATTATAATTGTAGTAATCTTAGTAATACTTTTAAATGTTATATGTAGTCAAATAAGCTTAACAAATAATATTCTTTCATTTGTAATAAAATGCGTACTATGCGTTATAGTACCTAATACGGTATTCTTTATAATATTTAGAAAAACAGAAGAATTTGATTATTTAAAACAAATCGTAAAAAGTTTTTATTTTAAATTAAAAGGTAAGAATGAAACTTAAAACGTGATAAAAATAATGGGAGGTATAAGTTTTGAAAAAGGAAGGTAAAAGTAAAATATTAATTTTATTTATTGTTATATTGTTAATATTATTAATAATAGTAGGTATAGGTATATTTTTTGTATGGTCAAAATGGTCTAAAGTAGACTTTAAAGAATTAGACAATTCAGATTTAAGTGTAACAACAGATATTTATGATCAAGTATCAGATAAAGTAACAGAAGAAGAATTTAATGAAATTATAACTATTGCTTTTTTTGGCACAGATTCTAGAGATACTTCTAATATGAATTCTGGTCGTTCAGATACTATAATGTTAGCCTCTATAAATCCTAATTTAAAATCTATAAAATTAATTAGTATACCAAGAGATACTTATGTTGAAGTGCCAGGATATGGAAAAACTAAAATTAATCATGCGTATGCGTATGGTAAAGAACAACTTAGCATAAAGACTATAAATAGTAATTTTGGTTTGAATATTACTGAGTATGCAACTATAGATTTTTCTGGGTTAGTTAATATAATTAATGATGTTGGTGGAATAGAATTAACAATAACAGAAAGTGAAAAAAACTATATAAATACATATGTAAAGGAATCTTATGAGTTAACGGGGAATCCTGTAAAAAAAATTGAAAACGCAGGAAAAGTAATATTAACTGGTGAACAAGCTTTAACACATTCAAGAAATAGGACGGTAGGAAATGATTTTAGTAGAGCAAGTCGTCAAAGAGATGTAGTTGAAGCACTTATGAATAAGATTTCTACAATGGATTTAAATACAATTATATCTCTTTTAGATAGTTTTTTACCAGAAGTTAGAACAAATATAAATCCTACTAAATACATAGGTTTGCTAACTTCAATATTATCTAATAGGGGAGAGTATTTAAATAATATTATATCAGTTCAAGTGCCAAGTACAGAATATGCAAGTGGTAAAATGATAGATGGAATATATTATTTTGTATCTGATATGGACACTGCTAAAAATGATATATATAAATATATTTATGAACAATAATGCGAGTTATGTAAAATTAGTATTTTTCAAATATTCTACTTGTACAAATATGTAATATATGATATAATCAATACATATTGAAAAAATTATTTTTTATGTGGGGGAAATAATGGAAGAATTAAATATAAAAGAATTATTTTATGAATTCTGGCAAAAAAAATATTTTGTTTTAATTATGCTTGTATTTGGTGTAGCAATTGGAATGTTGTACTCATCATTTTTAGTAACACCAATGTATAGATCTGTTACCACTTTAGTATTATCAAATGTATCTGATACAAATAATGGGACAGCTAGTGGTGCAATAACTCAAAATGATCTTTTATTAAACCAAAAATTGGTTTCTACTTATGGGGAGATAATGAAGAGTAGAACTGTTGCAAAACAAGTAATAGAAAAATTAGGACTTAAGATTAGTGAAGACGATCTTATTAATAGTATAAGCGTACAAGCTAAAAAAGATACTGAATTACTTGAAATATCTGTTTCAAATTCAGATCCTAAAACTGCTGCAGATATAGCAAATACTTTGGCTGAAGTATTTACTGAAAAAGTAAAAGAAGTATATCAAATAGAAAATGTAACTGTTATTGATAAAGCAGAAATGGATAATAATCCATATAATGTAAATATGCCTAAAACTGCTGCTATATTTGCATTTGGATTTTTAATTATTTCGTGTTTAGTAATATTTGCTAAAGTATATTTTAATAATACTATAAAAACTCCAGAAGAAATTGAAAAAGCATTAGGTTTACCAGTGCTAGCAGTTATACCTAAATTTAAAGATTAAGGAGGAAAACAATGAGTAGTGAGTTAGTAGTACATGAATCACCAAAAGCGCCTATTTCTGAAGCAATAAGATTGTTAAGAACTAATCTTTCGTTTATGAATGGAAAAAGGAAAAATCAAGTTATACTTTTAACAAGTGCTGCACCAGGAGATGGAAAAAGCTGGGTATCTGCAAATCTTGCAGCTGCATATGCACAAAGTGATAAGAAAGTATTATTAGTTGATGCAGATTTAAGAAAAGGTAGACAGCATAAAATATTTGGAAGATTTAACACTAGAGGATTTTCTGATTTCTTGCAAGGGGTTATTGGGATTGAAGACGATATTGAGTTACAAGCAGATATTTTAATGAAATCTATAACAACAACAGAAGTAAAAAATCTATTCTTAATACCATCAGGTATAGTACCTCCAAATCCTGCCGAACTTTTAGGTACAGATGGCTTAGATACATTTTTACAAATAGTAAAACAAAATTTTGATGTAATAATATTTGATGCTCCACCAGTTAGTATTGTTGCAGATAGTTTGATATTATGCAAAAAAGTAGATAACGTTATATTAGTTGTTGCTGCTGATGTAACTAAAAAAGATATGCTTACTGAAGCTAAAAAATCAATTCAACAGGTTGGCGGTAAAATATCAGGTGTTGTGTTAAATAAAATGCCTGTAGAAAAAAGAAAAGAGTACAGTAAATATTATTCACATTATTCTGATGAATTAACTGCTATAAGTAATAAAAGAAGTGCAAAATAGATGAGGTGTTAAAATAATGATTGATATGCATTGTCATATTATACCAGCTATAGATGATGGCTCAAAGAGTGTAACAGAGACTTTTAATATGGCTATAGCAGCTGCAAATATGGGGTATAAAGGAATATTTGCAACGCCACACTATATAGAAGATAGACATGAGACTAGTTGTAAAGATATAGAAAATAGTGTTGAAGTATTAAATAAAATGTTAAAAGAAAAAAACATAGACTTAAAAATATATGTGGGAAACGAAATATATATATGTAATAATTTATTAGAATTATTACAAGAAAATAAAGTTTTTACTTTAGGGAAATCTAAATATGTTTTATTTGAACTACCATTTAATGGTGAGGTATTAAATTTAAAACAGATAATATCTGAATTAGGTCATATAGGTTACATACCAATTTTGGCACATCCAGAAAGGTATGAATTTATCTTTAACGATTACAAAAAAGTAATTCCATTAATAGAAGAGGGAGCTTTAATTCAGATAAATTTAGCAAGTATAGTTGGTTATTATGGTAGTAAATCGCAAAAATGTGCTGAAAAATTATTAAAAAATAATTTAGTTCACTTTATTGGTACTGATTCACATGATAGCACATCTATTTATAATAATTTTGAAAAAGCTATGAAAAAAATATCAAAGAAGGTATCAAATGATAAATTAAATGAAATTTTAGTTGAAAATCCAAATAGAGTATTAAATGATAAACCAATATATTAAAATACAAGTTTTTTACTTGTATTTTTTTCTTTTATTTTCCAGCATTTCATGGTATAATTAGTCGTATAATAATAAATGGAGGAAAAATTATGGAAGAGATTGAAAAAGCACTTTTAGTTGCTGTAAATGTTAATAATCAAAAATATTTTTTAAATTCCGTAGAAGAATTAAGAAATTTAACATATGCATGTAACATGGATGTTTTAGATGTTGTTGTACAAAACTTAGAAAACGTTAATAATGC
>CALVXR010000019.1 GCA_944371445.1 uncultured Bacilli bacterium | reverse complement strand
TGCTAAAGCAATTTTAGTAGATCCTTGTTTTTTCTTTTTATGTATTTCAATTTTATCTTCATAACTTAATTTTGACATATAAAAACCTCGTTTCTATTTTGTCCAAGAAACGGGGTTCATATCATAATTAGAATCCTCTTTATATGTAATATTAAAGTTACTAGGTCCTTCAATACATTTTCCATCCAAATCAAACTTTGAGCCATGACAAGGGCATTCCCATAATTTTTCTACTTCATTAAATAAAAGTGAACATTTCATATGTGGGCATTTATTATACACTATATGTTGTTTACCATTTTCATCTATATATATTCCTAATGAAATGCCATCTCTTTCTTCAAATTTAACATTTTTATAAAAGCTTTTGTTTTTATTTAGTTTTGTACTAGCGAATGCTTTTAATGTACCACTAATATAAATAGGAAATTTTATATAATCAGTTATTTTTATACTTCTGTTTGGATTAAAAAGATCTTTGTATTCATTATTTTTATTTTGTATTAAATCACATATTATTTTTGAAGCTATAGTACCATTAGTCATTCCCCAAGTATTATATCCTGTTGCTATTAAAATATTTTCTTTTATAAAGCCAATATATGGCATATTATCTATTGTCATAATATCTTTATTAGACCAAATATAATCTACTTTTTTACTTGTGTTTTTTAGTAAATTATTAAAACACTCACTACTATTTAATTTATCACTTATTTTTGAACTTTCAGTTAAGTATATATAATAATTATTATAGTATCTAAATGATTCTACCTTTTTATCTATATTTATACCACTCATTTTTTTATTTTCTTCTATTTTTTCAGCACATAAATAAGATTTTTCTAAATATGATTTCATAGGTAAAAATAAAGGAGTTAAAAATACTGGATAATGGGGCACTAAAACTATATATTTAGCTTTTATCTTATTTTTATTTGTATATGCATATAAAGTTTCATCTGTTTTTTCTAATCTTATTATAGTAGTATTTTCATATATTTTTATATTGTTTTTTAAACATATTTTTTTTAGTCCTAATAAATATTTAGCAGGATTAAATACTGCACCAATACTTTTTAAATAGTTATCTTTTTTTTCTACTTTTATTTGTTTATTTAAAGTTTTTTCTAACTTTTCTAAAGTTTTTATATCTTTATTAGTAAATAAATAATTATCTACTTTTTCATAATCACAATCAATATTATTTTCTTTTATAATATTTTCTATTATATTATAAGCTTCTATTTGGGATTTTAAATAGTTATCTATATTTTTACTATCTATTTTAGTGAGTGTATCTTGCATAAATGTAATTTTACCAGTTGATTTTGTTGTTACTGACTTTCCTACTACATTTTTATCTACTATACAGATTTTATAGTTAGTATTTTTAAGCTGATAAGCTGTACTAAGTCCTGTTATTCCAGCACCTATTATTAAAACATCTACAGTTATATCACTATCTAAACTTGGACTTGCTTCTAATTCGATGTCTTGCCATATTGAAATATTCTTCATTATTATCACCATTATTATTATGATAATAACTTTAAATATTATAGGAAAAAGTTTTTAATATTAATATTTTTGTTTACTTTTGTGCAAGAACATTTATTTTCACTATATACTAATATATTATATTTGTCTCTAGGAACAGTAATAAAATAATCACCATATTTATCTGATTTTATTTTATAAATATTATTATGACTACATATTATTATGTTACAAAAAGGTAATTTTTGATAACTTTTATAAATACTTCCACATATAATAATAGTATCAATATAAAGTATTAAATTTATGTTAGCTTCATTATTCTTATTTAGGTTAAAAATCGATGATTTGTTAAATCCCAGTATTACTTAATTTAGCTTTAACAATATATTTTCCTTCTGTTACATTTCCAAACATATATTTTCCTTCTACGTTTGTATATGTAGTAGCAACTAATGTTTCTACGTCACCTACAAGTGTATAAAGTCCAACAAATGCATTTGGAACTATTTGACCTAGTGAATCCTTTATAATTCCTGATACTGTACTATTAATATTTCCTACAACATTTTCTAATAATATATCAACTTTAAATTTTATATTATTATTTAAAACAATTGTATTAATAACTGTTGTTTTATATCCTTTTTTTTCAAATGCTAATTCATATGTTCCATCTTCTATTTTATCTAATAAATATTCACCATCACTTATACTAATACTAGATGATACTAATACTTTTTCTCCATTTTCATTTTTATACAATAACACATTTACATCAGATAGTGGTTCTTTGCTATCAAAGTTTAATATTTTTCCGTATACTATATTATTGTTTGTTATTATTTCTTTTTGAAGTATTAAATCTACTTTAATTGGTACAATATCACTTATTGTTAAACTTATCATATTTGATAATAAGTAACCATTTTTAACTGCTGCTATTTTATATATACCTATAGGTAAATCATTTATTGAATAATTACCTAAATTATCTGTTAATGTATGCATATATGGTGTTCCATCTTCCAAGAATACTTTTACAGTAGCACCTACTACAACTTCTCCAGTTAAACTTGTATCAAAAACAGTACCTGTTACACTACCAGTTTCTTTTTTTGTTGCATCTTCTAATATTAATGTTACATCTTTTTCATTATTATTAAGTAAATCAAAATTTGTAGACACATTAAGTTTTAAATCATCTTTCATAATTCACCTCCTTTCACTTTATAATATGAATGCTTTATTACAAGCACTATAATATTTGTATATAAAAATGAAAAAAAGATAATATTTTCTAAAATACTATCTTTTTTATTTTAATTAATTCTTGTTATTGAAATTGAAGCTGAGTAAACATTATTTACAATTAACTTAAAATCAACTATTGATGCATTAAATAATTGATATTTAGAATTAGCAGTTGCACTAAAAATAGCGTGGCCATTGATAGTACCTGTATCACAACAATTTGTTTTATTATGAGCTGCAGAAGACGCTATTGTAAAAAATGCTGGAGATGTTTGTTTAAAATCAACACCAAGTGGGACTTCTAAGCAATCTTCACCTTTATCATTATTTTTAACATTGAACCACCAAACAATTAAATATAAACCATCTGAAGGAACAGTAATTTCTCCAGTAGTAGGATCATATGTAATTCCATTTGATAAGTTAGTTATATTAAATTTAATTGGTTCAGCTACTGGAACTAATGTTTCAGAGTCAGAATGCGCCATAAGTGTTGCATTAAATGGTTTGCATGCTGGTCCAGTTGGTCCTGTTGGCCCAGTTGGCCCGGTTGCACCTATTGCTCCGTTATTTCCTGGGTCACCTTTTGGTCCTTGTGGACCTGTTGCTCCGTTATTTCCTGGGTCACCTTTTGGTCCTTGTGGACCTGTTGCTCCAGTTGCACCTGTTGCTCCATTATTTCCTGGGTCACCTTTTGGGCCTTGTGGACCTG
>CALVXR010000018.1 GCA_944371445.1 uncultured Bacilli bacterium | reverse complement strand
TTCAATAATATTTTAACACTAGAGTATCACAGCCAATAAATAAAATTGTTAGTTAAAAACTAACTATAAAGATATTAAATTGTAAGTTATTTTTAACTTACAAAATATATTATACGAGGAGTGATTTCATGATAGAAATAATTAGAAAAATAATTGATTTAATGATAATTTTTTTAAATTCTATCTTTAGTTTAAAAGTTGAATTTCAAAGAGGGCAAGAAGTTGAAATAGGTGTATTAGTAGTAGCTTTTGTATTTATAGTTATAGTTTTATATTTAATTCTTAAAGCTGTAGGAATCGGAAAGGAAAGTGATAATTAATGTTACAAATTCACGAATTTTGGGTACAAATGTTTCCTATTTTTCAAAATGATTATGAGTTCGTTTATGTTTTCTTCGATGTAGTAAGTATAATTAGTATAATAAAAATATTCTTTGCTTTACCTGTATATTTATTAGGTAGTGTAGGGAGGATAAAATGGTAAATTTAGAAAAATATTTAATAATTTCACAAGAACAGTTTGATATGTTATCTACATCTTTAGGTTGTACATTAATACCAACAGATAATGAATATTTATTAACGTATTTATTTACTAATTTTTTAGCTTACTTTGTAATAATTATAAGTATATATATAATCATGACAATGTATTATAAACTTTTCCACAAGAAAAAAATAACAGGAGGTATATTTTAATGCTTTTAATAATATTTTATATATTTTTTGCAATTATAACTCAAATATTAACATATAAACTAATTAAACTAATTGACAAAAAAGAAAGAAAAAAATTACAAAAATGGGAATTAAATTATATAAAAAACGCAGAAGAAATAGTAGAAAAATTAAAAGATAAAAAGAAAGAAGAAGATTTATTTGATTAATTTTATATTCATATTAAGTTTAATAGCAACATTAATAATAAATTTTTACAAAGCACAAGCTGTAATTTGTAAACCACCTAATGAATTTGTACAAATATTTGCACCTCCAGGAACAGGAAAAACAACTCTAGCAGCTAAAATAGTAAGACAAGCACTAGAAGAAGATAAAAAAATATACTCAAATGTGCCAATAATAAGTGCAAATATGTTTAAATTATCTGATTTAGGTAAAAAAGAAATAAAAGATTGTATTTTAATAATAGATGAGGCAGGAATAGAAGTAGGAAATCGTGACTGGAGAACAAATTTAAACAAAGAACAAATAAAATTCTTAAAAAAACATAGACATTACAATGTAGATATTTACTTATTTTCACAATCATTTAATGATGTAGATAATAAATTTAGAGATTTAACAACAAAATTAATACTTTTAGAAAAATCTAGAATACCATTTGTAGTAAATATGCTAGCGATTAGAAAAAAAATTGATATAATCGATGGTAAAATAGTAGATTATTATTACTGGGCAAGATTTGAAAGTAGTAAATTTTTTATTCCACCATGTTGGGCATATTTTGATAGCTATGAAAAAGATGAACCTCTACCACAAATGTACGATAGAAAATACCTAAAAGTAAAAAATCTATATGAAAATTAAAAAAATCCTAATCTTTATATAAATTTACAATAAATTATTATATATATAAATATATATAATAAAATAATTTTATTTTCACAATCATATAATTATAAAATTAGATATTAAAAATTTAGATAAACAAAAAAATGTACTGATAAGTATATTTTTTTATTTGTATAAACTTTTTTATAAAAAAATAAATGTATACAAAAAATAAAATTTTATATAACTAAAGACGATTAGAGAGGGTGGGCGAGAATAAAAAAACACTATTTGTTCTTTTCAACAATAGATAGTGTTTCTTCATCTACAATTTGAGTCGAAATTAATAATAATAGTTTTTCAATTCTAGCTAATCTGTTTGAATTGATAAAATATAATATAACCATAGCAAGTTTAATTATTAAAAATAAAATAATCATAATAAAAATTACATAGACAAGTTTTTCAATATCAAAATTTAATAAAAAACTATTAGTTGAATAATTACCCATAATACACACTCCTTTACACTAATAGTATAACATAAAATAGATAAAAAGGGGTGCAATAAATTGCATGGGGGTATGTAATAGATTGCATGGGGGTATGCAATCCATTACACCCATTAATAATATAAATAATAATATAAATAATAATATAAATAATATATATTAAAAAAAACGAAAATTTTTATTCGTTTTCTTCTAAATAATTGTATGATAATATTTCTTCAAAATTTGCTATATCTTCAATTGAATCATTAATCATTTCTCTTTTATCTAAAAAATGATTTAAAGTAGTATTAATAAATCGTTTATTATTTTCATTCCTAATTATAATATAATTATATTTTTTTAAATTTGATAAGCAATTTTGTATTTGTCTTGGCTTAAGATTAAATATTTGTGCAAAATATTTATTTGTTGCAAAACAACATAGTTTTTTGTTGTTTGTCAAAAGACAAATATAACTGTATAATAGTTTTTCGGTAGATGTAATTCTATTGTCAGTAAATATACTACTTTCAATTAATACAAATCTAGGTAACAAATCTTTACTTGGTTTTTGCATTTATTCCCTCCTTTTCTTCTATTTTTATATATTTTTGTAAGTCCTCATACATGAATTTTAAATCATCCACAAAAATAAATACATCCATAAAAAAGAAATAAATTAGAAATGAAAAAATTTTAAAAATGATGTTTGCTTTTCCTATAAGAAATGCAAATAGTATGTGAAATGATATGATTCCTAACATTAAACAAATTCGTAAATAGATAAATTTCTTACTACTAATATTAACATATCTATAAATCATTTTTCCTCCTATCTAAAAATAAGTCTTAAAATTTTTCGTACAGTTCTAAAAACTATACTATAAACAAGCCATCTAAAAATATTTTTTATTGTCCTTATAAAAAAACACCTCCTATTTTTTAAAATAGAGGCTATTAGAGAAACATTAATAGTGTCTTCGGGTTTCCTGTTTTCCCGACCATTTTTTAATAACAATCTATAAATTTAAATAGAAATATTTATAAATTAAATTTTATTATGTGGAAAATAATTAATAATTAAGACAAATAAGTGTATGAAACACTTTTTTTTTGCAAAAAAGTATTTTTCCACAGTATAAATAAAGCAAAAAAACTAGTAAATACTAGTTTTCCACTGTATAATAACTTTTTAATAAGATTTTCCCCAAATAACCATATGTTTTGCTTCTTTTCCACAGTATACACATTTATCTGATAAATGTTCTTGTTCAAATGGTATACATCTACTACCAGCCCCACCAGTTTCGGCTTTAATTTGTTCCTCGCAATCTTCACTACCACACCACATTGCTTTTATGAATCCATGTTTATTATTAAACTTTTCGATCATTTCATCCATTGTAGTAGCACTATCTATATGTGTATCAAGAAATTCTTTAGCTTTGTTATACATATTTTTTTGTATATTTTCTAGAAGTTCAGGTAGTTTTGTATTTAACTCAGATATTTTTATTTCTATTTTTTCTCTATTATCACGTCTTACAATTGTGACTATTCCTTTTTCAATGTCTTTAGGTCCAATTTCAATACGTGCTGGAATCCCTAACATTTCTTGTTCGCTAAATTTCCATCCTGGAGTTTTATCGGTAACATCAATATCTACTCTAATTGAATTTTCTCTTAAATTATTTAATAATTCGTTAGCTTTATCTAATACACCTTCTTTGTGTTGTGCAATAGGTATAATTCTAACTTGAGTTGGTGCAATATGTGGAGGTAATACTAATCCACTGTCATCGCCGTGAACCATTATTATTGCTCCTATGATTCTTGTAGAAAGTCCCCATGAAGTCTGATTAACGGTTTCAAGTTCATTATTTTTATTTAAGAATTTAATGCCAAAAGCTTCAGCAAAGTCACTACCAAAAAAGTGACTAGTACCTGATTGTAAAGCTTTACCATCATGCATCATTGCCTCTATTGTATAAGTACTTTCAGCACCAGCAAATTTTTCACTTTCAGTTTTCTTACCAACTATAAGAGGTATAGCCAAATCATTTGTAACAAAATCTTTATAAATATTTAGCATCATAAGAGTTCTTTCTTCAGCTTCTTTAGCACTTGCATGTATTGTATGTCCTTCTTGCCATAAAAACTCTCTTGAACGTAAAAATGGTCTTGTTGTTTTTTCCCATCTTAATACAGAGTTCCATTGATTAAATACTTTTGGTAAATCTCTATAAGATTTAACTGTTTTTTGCCAGTAATCACAAAATAATACTTCAGAAGTAGGTCTTATACATAATCTTTCTTCTAATTTTTCAAGGCCACCATGTGTTACCCAAGCAACTTCTGGTGCAAAACCCTCAATGTGATCTTTTTCTTTTTGTAATAAATTCTCTGGTATTAGCATTGGTAAATATACATTTTCAACTCCTGTTTCTTTAAAACGTTTATCTAAGTTTTTTTGTATATTTTCCCAAATAGCATATCCATTTGGTTCATATATTAAGCATCCTTTAACACTTGTATAGTCGCAAAGTTTTGCTCCTTTAACAACATCTGTATACCACTGTGCAAAATCAACATCACGAGCAGTTATAGATTCAACATATTTTTTTTGCTTTTCCATAAATAAATCACATTCCTTTCTTTCGTCCTTTTAGTCCTTGAAAGGCACAAATCGAAATTAAAATAAATTAATTAAAATTTTTGTTATAATAATTAACTATTAAAGGGCAAACACTACAGAGCACGTTGAGGTGAGTGGGAAAAGATTTAGTTCTTAAACCCGCATAAATATAAGTGTCGATTATCTTTTGAGTACAAATGAGTGTGTCTAAAGAGCACGTAACCTTATCTTTGCAAAAGCAATTTCAGTTTTTAGGTAAAAGATTTTCAGTTAAGGCCTTTTAATAAAATTTTATTGAAAGGAGTTTTGTATGC
>CALVXR010000017.1 GCA_944371445.1 uncultured Bacilli bacterium | reverse complement strand
CTCTAGACACTTTTGTACCAACATTACTTAATAATTTTCTGTTCTAGGGTGTTCTTCAGCCGACTTCCTCGAGCTTCACACAGGTTTGTTACCAACTCCTGCATGTCGAAGTATTAGCAGTGAGCTTTAAGGCGTTACCCTATCAATTCTCATCTCAGACTATCAGTTCATTATCTTAGATAATGTAGTAGCTTTGTTTATTTGACTACTAAACTTGTCGCACTTTTTCCTGTACCAGGTCCTCCTGTTATAATAAATATATTATTTTCAATAGCACGCTTAATAGCTTCTTTTTGTTTTTCGTTATATACAATGTTATTATCTTTTTCAAGTTCTTCGATATAATAATCTAGTTTATCTATTTTTTTAGTATTTTTTCTAAGTAAAGTTGTAACTTTATGTAATACACATCTTTCTGAATCATATATACTAGTTAAATAATAATCTTCTCCTTCTTTTACTAATTTATCTTCTTCTCTAAGTTCATATAAATATTCATCTATATTATCTATTTCGTATCTTAAATAACCATATAAAGAATCTATTATTTCTTCTTTAGTAAAATATGTATCACCTGTATTAAAACTTCTATTTTTTAAAGTATATAAAATAGATGCTTTTATTCTTTCATTGAAATCTTTATCTATTCCCATTTTAAGAGCTATTTTATCAAGCTTTAAAAAAGATATATCTTCTATTTCATCTAGTATACTATATATATTATGGTCAATAATATTTATAGTATTACTTTTATAAGTATTATATATAATTAATGATTCTTTAACTGAAAAACCTAAATCAGTTAAATAAACAATCATAGTATTACTTTCTTCGTATTTTTTTAAAGTATCTATTATCATAAGTTTTTTTTCTTTAGTAAGACCTTTTATACTATCTAAAGCATTTTCATCACTTATTATTCTATCAATAGCGTTATTTCCTAATTTTTCTACTATTTTAGTAGCCATTTTTTCTCCAATACCTTTAAATAAATCACTAGATAGAAATAGAATAATACCTTCTTTATCACTTGGCTTTATTCTCTCATAGGAAGATACTGAATACTGAAAACCATATTTAGGATGAATAGTACTCTCACCTACAAACTTATACATTTCATCTACTTCAAGTTCATGAAAATATCCTGTAAAAGAAATTGTTTTATCTATGTACATTTCTATTTCTTTATCATTTGTTTCTTTTACTTTCATAATTCCAACTATATATCCTTTATCAGTAGAAAATATACTTCTTTTAAAAATTCCTTTTACATATGTTTCCATTTTACCACCGTCTATATTATACAATATTTTATATAAACTTACTACTTTTAAAGCTTTAAACATAAAAAAATGTGTTTTAAACATAAAAGATTTGACAAAGTAAAAAAAAATGATATAATACATAAACACTTGAAAGGAGGATAATATGCCAAGAACATTTTCAGAAGAATATGAAAAAGAATTAAAAGATATTATCGAAAACACAGATGAAGATTTAAGAAATATGCCTAAAGAAATGAAACACATAAGAACAACAGAAGATTTTTTTGCATGGAGAGATAATGTAAAATCTGAAAACGGTAATGATAAAGAAGTAAGAAACGAAATTGTAGAAAATTTAATAAAAGGAAATGAAAGTTTAGAGCTTTTATATGCTTGGACTAAATTTTATCGTGTAGTTGATAAAGCGTCTTCAGATGTTTCTCCAAAAATTTTATTTTATAAATACGCTGATAATAGTAAACAATTAAATTCTCAAAGACTTTTTGATGTTATTCATATTCATAGTACAAAAAGACCAGTTGGATTAAGACAAGGATTTAGAAATTTCAACACTCCATATGAATTTACAAGATTAATGATAGTAGATGAAGATTATGAACCATGGCCAATTGATGTTTTAATAATTCTTATGAAAGCTTATGGAATAAACAGTAACTTTTTACTAGGTTTTGCTTCAATTATCGATGAATGTGAAAAAGAAAAAGAAGAAAATAATAAAATGCTTATAAAAGAAAAAACTATTTAGTATAAACGTACTAAATAGTTATTTTTTTGATTCTTTATATATAATTATAAAAGTTATAGTTATTCCAATTATAAAAATATATAAACTAAAAGGTATTACTTCTAATAGAAACATAAAGTTAAATAATATTGTTATCGTAATCCAAATGAGTCCTAATTTAAATAAATATTTGTAATCATCATAATAATAACCTATTAAAATAAGTATTATTGACGCAAGAATTATAAATATACTTATAACTAAGTCTTCATAATAAATTACTGTAAATAATAAAACTAAACTTATTAATATAGAAGATATTATATTTTTATTATTATTTATAAATTTATTTAATAATAGGTATATTAAATAAAAATAGTAAAGTCTTATTATTACAATATTAAATGCTGAATATTCTATAATATTACTTGTAAAATCATTTAGTGGTAATAATATAAATACTGATGTAACTAAATAATTATATTTATTTTTACTACCCAGTATTAACATAAGTATATATATTAATATCATCACTAAGTAAGATATATTATTATTTATATCAAATATATTATTAGAAACTATATTTAGATATAGAAATAAATTAAAAATTATATATAAACTTATTTTAAATTTATCTTTAGAACTATTTATTAAAAATATATAACAAATACTATATAATAAAAAGTTAATAATATTAAAATCAAAATATAAAGTTCCTAATATAATAAGCACTAAACTTATTATATAACTTTGTTTTTTTAAAAAGTTATTGATTTTTAAATTATTTATTAATATAAATACAAAAGCTAAAATTAATAAATAATAACTAAGTCCTAATATGTTACTTTTTAATAGATTAATAATAGTTATATAAAGAAATACCGCTTTAAAAGGAAATAACTTGTATTCTAACTTTTTATTTATTTCATCTTTTTTTATACTAATTATATTTTGAATAAAAATAAGTATTCCCATAAATATTAGTAAATATGGATTATATTCACTATAAGAAAATCCTATAAAAAGAGCTGTAACATTAAAAATAATATTATTTATTTTAGAAAACTCTTTTAGATCCTTTACAAATAAATACATAATATTAACTATGAATAATAAAAGTAACAATAAAGGAACGTTATAATCACTTACATTTAAATATAATATATTTTTAATTATTAAGAAATCTATTAACAAACTATATATAAAAGCATTTTTTTTATTATTAAATAAAACATAAAATATATTTATTATATTTACTATTAAATTTATTAGTAAAAGTATAATTAAACTAAAATTTTCTAAATAAGTAATTGTCATAAATGATAAAAATATTACTATTAAGTTTGATATATTATTAATATTTTCATTTTTCTTATTATTTAATTCATAAATTAAAGTAAATATAAGGAACAAAATATTATGAATTAAAATAGAATCAGCTATATTTAAGCCTATAAAGTTTAAAATATTTATACTAGATATAACTAAAAATAAAACTGATAAATATAAACATATATTTTTCTTGTATTTTTTATATAAAACATACATTATAGTGCTGATTAAAATATATAATATAGTTTTATATAGATATTTACCTTCTCCTGTAAAAGAGAAATAACTTCCAAATACATAAAATTTACCTATTACTAAATATGATAGTATAAAAAATATCATAGATAGTATAAAATATATAACACTGCTATTTTTTATATTATTATTTTTTTCTGTAAATTTAGATAAAAATATAAAACAAATTGCATCTATTAATAAAAATATAATTTTAAATATTTCATTTAAATTCCAAGATGATATAGTTAATATAAAAGTGGATACTATAATCAAAAATGAACTAAACTTAAGTAATTTATCTGTTTTATTTTCTTCTATTTTTTTAATAGTTTCAATTCTATTTAAACTAGATAAAAGTATTATAGAAGTTATAAAATTAAATACAAGTGATATAATTGATAAAATAATTAGATATGTTTTATTATATGAAAGTTCATTATCACTCATTTTAGAACATACATAATAGTAATAACTTGTAGAAGCTAAAAAGATAGTATGTAGAAAGAAGATATTACTATCTAAAAGAAAAAGAATTAAAACTAATATAAGATTTAATAAAGAACAAATTTTTAAATTATTTTTTACTTGTATCATAATTAATTATATTCTTTTTTTAGTATCTCTATTCTTTTTAAAATTCTTTCTTTTCCAAGTATTTGCATAATATCATAAAGATTTGGTGTCATTGACTTAGATGTTACAGAAACTCTAAGTACCATACTAATATCCCCTACATGTCCTTTATATAAATCAGGATTGTTTTTGTATTCTTTTACTTCTTTCGCATATCCAAATTCGCTAGCTAAATCTTTCATTTTATCAAACCATACTTCTTGCGTATCATTAGCGTCAAAATATTTTTCCATATATGTATTCATTATATTTATTATTTCTTCTTTATCTGTAATTGTTGTAAATTCATAGTTTTCAGGTTTATATAATTCATCATACATATACCAAATAGAATTTCTAACAGTACTATATGATTCAAAATCTTTTCTTGGTTTCTTGCAGTTTCTTTCTATATTTAAAGTATTTATTGTATCTTCTTTATGAAGAGTAATTAAATTATAAAATTCTTCATCGTGTTTTTTAGTATATTCAAGTAAGTTTTCATAAACTTCTTCTGCTTTTAAAGTACTTAAATAGTTTTTAGAAATATTTTTAAGTTTTTCTAAATCAAATAAAGCTCCACTTTTACTCATTTTTTTGAAATCAAATTTAAAATCATCTAATCCTTTATCTTTATTATGCATCATAAATTCTTCAAAATTAGAGTTAGCAACTGTCATTAAATATGTAATAACTGCTTCTTTAGGAATTCCTACTTCTTCATAGTAACTAACTGCTGCTTCTGGATCTTTTCTTTTTGATAATTTTCTTTTATTTCCATTATCTTCTTTCATAAGTGGAGATATATGAGCATATTTTGGTACTTTAGCGCCTATTACTTTAAAAAGTTCTACGTGGATAGGTGCTGATGAAAGCCATTCATCTCCTCTTATTACATGTGTTGTATGCATTAATGTATCATCTACAGCATGAGCAAAATGATATGTTGGAAGTCCATCTTTTTTCATAATAACAACATCTAAATCATTTTCAGGCATTTCTACTTTACCTTTTACTAAATCATTAATAACAACTTTTTTATTGAAATCACCTTTTGATTTTAATCTTATTACAAATTCTTCTCCGTTTTTAATTCTTTCATATACTTCTTCGTTTGTTAAATTTCTATCTTTAGCATATGGGCCGTAATAACCAAGTCTTGCTTTTGTATTTTCTTGAAGATGTCTTATTTGTTCTAATTCTTCTTCTTTTGCAAATGAAACATATGCCTCTCCATTTATAAGAAGTTCTTTTATAAATGCTTGATATATTTCTTTTCTCTTACTTTGAATATAAGGCCCATAATTTCCTTTTTCTCCATCTAGTGTAACACCTTCATCAAAAGAGATTCCAAAGTCTTTTAAGTCTTTTATAATTAAACTTACTCCATCTTCTACTTCTCTTTTTTTATCAGTATCTTCTATTCTAAGAAAAAATATACCATTTGTATCATGAGCTACTTTTTTACATATTAAAGATGCGTATAAAGCTCCCATATGAATAAAACCTGTTGGACTTGGTGCATATCTTGTAACAATAGCGCCTTCACTTAAATTTCTATCTTTGTATAGATTTTTATAGTATTCAGCATCTTTTGTAATATGTGAAAATATTAAATCTGCAATTTCTTTATTTGTCATTTATATCTTCCTCTCATAATAAAGTCAAGTATTTTCTATACAAAACTTTATAATTTTTTATTTTTTTATTTATTTCAGTTATTTTTTAACTGATTTTTATTTCTTTTATTTATATTTACGCATAATGAAAATT
>CALVXR010000016.1 GCA_944371445.1 uncultured Bacilli bacterium | reverse complement strand
TTAGTTCTTTATCTGATCCTGTATTATTTGATACTTCTGTTACTAAAGCTGATTGTTCTCCATCCCATGTAAGTGATGTGTTTGTTAGTTTTAATCCTTCTACTTCTTTATCTTCTACTACTCCTTTGTTATCATTTACTTCTATTTGTGTTTCTTCGTTCTTTTTATTTTCTTCTTTTTCTTTTTCCTTTTTTTCACATCCACATCCTGTTGTTAAACTTAGTACGATTATAAGACCTAATACTAATAATTTTTTCATTTTTATTCCTTCCTTTCTTATTTGATTAAATTTTTATCTACTGTTATAACTGGTCTAATTCCATATGGGCTTCCACTGTCAACTTTATGAACAGTTATAGTACCTGTTCTAGCAACTGCCCATGCACTATCCGTTCTTACATAAACTGTTGATACAGTCCAATAACTATATGTATCATTCGAATCATTTTCACAACCATAATCTACACATACTGTTGTTCTATCAAATAGCCATCCATAAGTTGCGCTTCCTTGTGACATTGATGGTAAACTTTGATTATTTGTCTCAAAGTAAAACCAACTATTTTCTCCTGAAGATGTTGATGAAAAATTTGAATTGTTAGTTATTTTTGCTATTTCATCCACTGTAATTGCTCTTGCATTAAATTCACTTTTCCATGTAGCAGTATCTTCTTTTATTAATCTATTTAAATCTCTAGGCCCATATTTAATACTACCAAAACTATCCCAAATACCAATATATGAAGTGTTATGATCAAATAATAAGTTTATTTTACTACTATCTTCATAATTTTTATATGCAAACCATCTCATACAACCTCTTTTATTTTGATTATTACTATTTTCCTCAACATAATCAGTACATTTTGTTCCTGTTTCTGGATTAAATAATATTGCTTCTCCATTTTCACTTATATTTACAGTTAAGGTATTACTAATTGCACTATTACCAACCTTATCTGTTACTCTTACTTTTATTTTATAAGAACCTTCTCCTAAATTAGTAAATGTATATGTATTATTTGTATTATTACTTATCCATGTCGCTCCATTATCTTTACTAAATTCATATTTTGCTATTCCTGATTCATTATCTGTTCCATTTGCTTTTACTGTTATACTGTTACTTGTCATCCCTGCTTTAGTTGCTGATACATTTATTGGAGCTATTTAATCTACTTTTGTTACTGATAGTGTACTTGCTGTATAATAGTTTGTTCCATCGTATATTCTTGCAATTATATTTCCGTTTGAATTAAATGTATGGCTTGCTGTTGTTCCACTTGATACTGTTGTCCAACTTGAACCGCCATCTACACTATACTCATATACAAAACCTGTTTGTCTTGATGGATATGTTATTGTTACTATCTTACTTCTTGCCCATACATCTCCTGATGGTTCTATACTATATATAGGTAAAGTCACAGGTTCTTGTTCATCAATAGGTATATTTTCACAATACGCAGCTACAATATTATCATCTACTGTATATTTCCATCTTTTATTTCCTGTTTTCTCTATAAAAACAACGAAATCATTAGATATTTCTTCTCCGGTAGCAGGATTTATTAAATCTTCTACTAAAAATCCTTCTTTTTTTAACGTTTCCACCGTTACTGTATCTTTTTTATTTACATTATCTGGAAGTAAATCTATATTTTCATTTCCCCATAATTTAGCTGCTTCTATTATAGTTTCAAATTGAGTTCTACATGCTTTTTCATTTCCTTCTTTTATATTTTTTGTTATAGGTACAGAAACTATAAAAGCTATTATAGCTAAAATACTAACTACTGCCAAAAGTTCTACCAAACTAAAGCCTCTCTTGTTCATACAATCCCTACCTTCTTTTTAATTATAAAATAGTTCCAAATAAATGTCAAACAAAAAAGGCTTTTAAAAGCCTATTTATTATTGATTTGATTCATTACTTCTTCAGCAAAGTTTTCTTCTTTCTTTTCCATTCCTTCGCCTACTTCAAAACGAATCATAGTCATTATTTTTCCACCATTATTTTTAACATAATTTCCTACAGTAACACTGCTGTCTTTAACAAAATCTTGTTCTTCTAAACAAATTTCTTTATAAAATTTATTTACTCTACCAATAACCATTTTTTCTGCAATATCTGCTGGTTTTCCTTCATTAATTGCTTGTTCTTTTAAAACTTCTTTTTCTTTTTCTACTTCTTCAGCAGGTACTTCTTCTCTTACAACATATTTTGGTCTCATAGCAGCAGCATGCATAGCAACTTCACGAGCTACTTCTTCGTTTGCACCTTCTAAAACTGTAAGAACTGCTATTTTACCTCCCATATGAATATATGAACCAAATGATTCACTATCTTTTTTAGTAACTTTTCTAAATCTTCTAAAGCTTAATTTTTCACCAATTTTAGCTGTTTTTTGAGTGATTAATTCTTCAATAGTTCCTTCTTCAGTTTCAAGTTTCATAGCTTCTTCTAATGTAGATACATCAGCTTTTAATAAAGTATTTAAAATTGTTTCCACTAATGATTTAAATTCTTCATTTTTAGCTACAAAATCTGTTTCAGCATTAACTTCAATTATTACAGCATTATTTCCTTCTGTTTTAATTGCTGCAAGACCTTCTGCAGCTATACGATCTGCTTTTTTAGCAGCTTTTGAAATACCTTTTTCACGAAGCCAATTGATTGCTTCATCAATGTTTCCATTTACTGCTTCTAATGCTTTTTTGCAGTCTAACATTCCTGCACCACTTTTTTCTCTTAATTCTTTTACTAAACTTGCACTTATCATAAAATCCTCCTTTTATTAAAAATAAAGATGATACTAAACCACCTTTATTTGTAAATTTATTTTAAAGCATCGATTAATTCTGCTTTTTTCATTGTACTATAACCTTTGATTTCTTTTTCTTTAGCAAGGTTACGAAGTTCTGTAACTGTCATAGTAGTATAATCTACTGTAGCTTTTTCTTCTTTTTTAACAGTTTCTTTTACTTCTTTTTTAGCTTCTTTAACTTCTACTTTTTCTTCTTTTTTTACAAATGGTTTTCTATCTTTATTAAAGCTTTTTTTATTACGATCAAAGTTTTTACGTCTATCTTCTTTTCTTTTTACTGTTTCTAATGCTTTTTTCATGATTTCTTCTGAATTTTCTTCTTTACTGTCTTTAGAATAATCAATCATTTTTCCACCTTGTGCTTCAACAATTGCATTAGCCATTACACCAATAATTAATTTAACAGCACGAATAGCATCATCATTTGCTGGAATTACATAATCAACCATATCTGGATCACAGTTAGTATCTACAATACCAAATACTGGAATATTTAATTTTCTAGCTTCACGAATAGCAATTTCTTCTTTAGATGGATCTACTATAAACATAGCATTAGGTAATCTTTTCATATCACGAATACCACATAATAATTTGTTTAATTTGTCGTATTCTTTTTTTAGACCAATAACTTCTTTTTTAGGTAGTACTTCAAATGTACCATCTTTTTCCATTCTTTCGATTTCTTCTAATCTTTTTACTCTGTTACGAATTGTTCTGAAGTTTGTTAAAGTTCCTCCAAGCCATCTTTCGTTAACATAGTATGAATTTGAACGGATAGCTTCTTCTTTTGTACTTTCACTAGCTTGTTTTCTAGTTCCTACAAATAATACTTTACCACCATTTGCTGCAATATTTTTAAGTGCTGCATAAGCCTCATCAATTTTTTCTGCAGTTTTCTTTAAGTCGATAATATAAATATCATCTCTTGAAGCAAAAATATACTCTTTCATTTTTGGGTTCCATCTTTTAGTTTGATGACCAAAGTGAACACCTGATTCTAATAAATTGTTCATTGACACAACTGCCATAATCTTTCCTCCTTTTGTTATACTTCCATTATTTTCATCTTTTGATTACCACCCTTGGGCACTAGGCATCAAAATCAATAATGTGTTTATTTGAAAAAGCCAATATTATTATATCATATTATTATTTAAATACAAGTATTTTATAATATTTTTTGTAATAGTTTTTGTGTTTTTTCTTCTTCTTTTTTATAATTTTCTACTATTTTATCATTTATCCTAAAATAATTTTCTTCAAATATTTTTTTAATTAATTCTATTAAATCTATTTTTTTTACTTTTTCTATATATGTCCTAAAAAAAGGATATAATTCATACAATTCTTCATAATCTTCTTTTTTTTCTAAAATAACAAAGTCATTATAATAAAAATAAGGCAAATCATTATTATAATAATCAAATGCTATTGTATAATCATAAAGTGGTCCTAGTGAGATAGAGTTATTGTATAATTCAAATAAATAATTTTCAAAATTTCTATCTTCCTGTCTCATATATATATCGAGTGCTATCATTTTAAAAAAATCTTGTATTAACTTTTCTAAATCATCATATTTTTTTAATAAACTAAAAATTTTATCTAATTTATTAACATTAAGTAGATAACCAGTATTAATAAAATCCCTGGGGGTTATATATTTTTTATTTTTATCAATAAAACTTTTTGATACTATAAAATGTTTACTTCTAACATCTACTATAAAATTTTCTACTGTTTTTAAACCAAGATATTTTGCTATATACTCACCTATATATTCTTCTAATGAAAATGGTTTATAATAAACGAAACTGTCAAGTTCTTTAGAAAATGAAGATTTAGTTGTATGACCAAAAATTAATTTATTAGAACTTTCTTTTAAAAATACTACTTTGGTTTTATCTGTAATTATTTCATCTATTTTTGTAATATACTCCATAATAAATCACCGTGTGAAATATTTTAACATAATTTTAAATAAAAAAAAATTTATGTTTAGTAACAGATAAATACATATTTTTTGATTTTTATCTATTTACTTTAAATCTTTTTACTATTATATGTTATATTTGTTATTATTTTTCATTATTTTTTTATAGTAACATTTACCACATAATGGTTTATATTCTATACTGCTATTACTTCCATCAATTTCAATAACATTACCGGAATCAGTATAATTACCATTTACTAATCTAGCATTAAATCTTGCTTTTTTGCCACAAGGACAAATAGTTGCAAGTTCTATAAATTCATCACCAAGTTCAAATAGTCTTTTGCTAGCCTCAAATAGATTTGTTTGAAAATCTGTTTTAAGTCCGAAACAAAGAACTGGAATATCACATTCTTTAGTTATTACCCAAAGTTCAGTAATTTGTTCTTTTTTTAAAAACTGAACTTCGTCTACTAAAATAGCATCTACTTCTTTTATTAAATTAAAATAATTATCAAATAAACTATCTTCACTTTTGAGTAAAATATCTACTTTTCTTTCTGCTCCTATTCTTGATACTACTTTATCATCGCCTTTAGTATCTACACTTGGTTTTATAAGTAGTACTTTTTTACCATTTTCTTCAAAATTGTAAGCAACTTGCAATAAATGTGTACTTTTTCCTGCATTCATAGCACCATATCTAAAACTTAATTTAGCCATAACATCTCCCCTTTTCAAAAAAAATAATACATCATTATAATTAATTATTCAACAAAAAAAGAAAGATTTTATTAATTTAATCTTTCCTTTACAAGTTTGTTTACAAGTCCCATATCAGCTTTACCTTTAAGTGAAGATAATTCTTTCATTATTTTTCCCATATCTTTACTACTTTGAGGTTTTACTAATTCAAATACTTCATCTAGTTTTTTATTTATTTCTTCTTCTGTCATTTGTACTGGCATGTATTCTTCTAGTATTTTTACTTCACTTTCAGTTTGCTCTTTTAAATCCATTCTTCCAGCTTTTTCAAATTCTGTTATTGAATCTTTTCTAGTTTTAATTTGTTTTCCAAGTAAAACTGTAACTTCTGTATCATCTAAATTTCTTTTTTTATCAAGTTCTTCCATTTGCATAGCACCTTTAACCATACGAAGTACTGATAATCTTTCTTTATCTTTTGCTTTCATAGCACTTACTAAATCATTTAATATTTTTTCTCTCATAGTATCACCTTTCTAAAATAAAAAGCCACATTAAGCGGCTCTTGACATTCTTTCTCTTTTGTGGCTGTTTTTAATTCCTTCTTTTTTAGCAGCTCTTCTTCTTTCTCCTGGTTTCATATAGCCATCTTGTCTGCTTCTTAATTTTTTATAATCTCCATCTCTCATGCCTTTTTGTTTTAGAATACGAAGTGCACCATCAACATTACCATTTTTAACTATTGTCTTACTCATAATACACCTCCCCTTCTTTTTTGGCTACTGGTATTATAACACCTTTTTATATACATTTCAATTGTTTTTTTGACATTTTCTACTAAAAAAGAAGCAAATTATGCTTCTTTACACGCAATTAGTATAAATATTTACAAAAGAACCTACTAAAACTCCTAATTTGAATAAAAAATTAGTAATTATTAATATAACATTGAGCCATAATGGTATAGTGATTATAGATAATATGAATGCTAATAATTTACTTGATTTTAACTTTTTAAGGTAATCTACAGATATCATTACTCATCCATCTTCTAATCGAACTACCAAAACTTCTACCAAGTTCTAATAAAGATTCTATTCCTCTTACGATAGCGTTTACATATGTACCAGTAATGGCTCCTCCTTTTATATCTAAAAGTTCTTCTTTATCTAATTTTTTCAACTATGACAAGATAGTGGTCTTGTAAATCCATCAATTATACCAATTACAAATACTACTATTCCTGCTGTTATTAAAGCTGCCCCTACATTTATTCCTCCATTTATTTTAAGTAATTCATCATCTGTTAATTTTTTCATGAAATTACTCCTTTCTCTAATAAATTAAGTATTTCTTTTACTAAAGTTATTTTTTTACTTTTAAATGTTAGCTTGACTATCTTATTTTTTATATTGTTTATTTTTACTCTTACTATATTAATATTATTAACTGGATCTTTTTCTATATTTCCTATGTAAAATTCTTGTTTTTGATTATTTATATATAATGTATAATCATATAAAATATCTATATTTTGAGTATAAAAGATACAATTTCCATTATCATTATTTGCATACACTACTATTAATTTTTGATATGGAAAAAATAACATAAAGATTATTAATAAAATTATAAAAAAGAAAAAAGGTGTTTTTAAATAATTAGGTATTTTTATTATTTCATTAAAAATATTCTGTTTCTTTAAAATATCCATATTGATTTCTTTCTATATCTTTTATTTTATTTTTTGATTCAAACCTAATTATTTTATCAAATAAATCTAAATTATCAATTCTATGTGACGAAAAGAATATCATTTTATCCCTGTAATTGCTAAATATACTTTTTAAAATTCTTCTTTCACTTTTGACATCTAACTGACTAAGGCCTTCATCTATTATTAAAATATTAAAGTTTCTTAAAAGAGCACGGGCTAGAAAAATTCTTTGTTTTTCTCCACCAGATAAATTTCTACCTCCTTCTTCTATTAGCATAAAATATCCTAAACTATTATTTTTTATTATTTTATCTAATTCACATATTTTTGTAACTTTAATAAAATCTTTTTCTTTTATATTTTTATAAAGTGTTATATTATCATACAAAGTTCCTGTAAATAAAAATTCATTTTGTGATATATAAATTATATTTTGATTTATTATTTTTTCATTGTAATCACATAGATCGATATTATCTATAAAAATAGTATTTCTATTTATATTATAATATTTCAATAATATTTTAAAAAAAGTACTTTTTCCTATTCCACTATTTCCTAAAATCATTACTTTACTTTTAGCTTCTATCATAAATGAAATATTTTCTAAAACATTTTCTTTATCATCATATGTATAAGTTAAGTTTTTACATATTATATTTCCATTTAACTTTTTATAAATTATTTCTTTTTTATTTTCTTTTATAAATAAATATTTTAATCTATTAAAAGTTTCCCTAGTTTCTTTTAATAGTGGTATAAATTCTATTAATAGTTTTATAAATAAAACCGAATTATTGTATAAAAAAATTATAGTAAATAAAAGGGCTAGAGCACTTAATTTTTTTATTGACACAATTATAAGTAATATAAATCCTATTATTTCTGTTATTTCTTTTAATAATGTGATAAGTGATAGTTTATTTTTAAGTTTTTGTTCAACTAACAAATAAGAAAGTATTTTATTTAATAGTTTATTTTTTAATTCATTTTCTATATGAAGTCCCTTTACTGTCTCAAAACTAGCAATTCCTTCTACCATAAATGAAGTTAATTCGGATTTGTTTGTTTGATATTTTTTTATTTCTTCATTTATGGCTTTAACCGTATAAAATAATATAAAAATATATATTATATGTATTAAAAAAATTATATAAAGATAAATTATATCTATTTTAAATAATATTATTATTGATATAAATGAGAAGAAAAAATATATAATTATTTCTAGACTTTTATTTATAAGATTTTTTATTTCATTTAAATCTCCTAATTTAGAAATCATTTCTCCAGTAGTTCTATTTTGATAGTAAGAATAAGGAAGAGATAAAATAAAATGATATGTCCATGTTGTTAAATCAAAATCTATTTTTTGCATTAAGTATGTTGTTATTATATCTTTTGTATATTTAGATATATATTTAAGTATATATATTATAGTAAAGATAGTAGTAAGAAATACGACATATGATTTCAATGAGTTATGTTCTATAGCATTTATAAGCATTTGTATAAAATATGTTGTTATTATAGAAAAAAATATAAATAGAGATGAGAATATAATTATTTGAAATATAACTAATTTATTATTTTTTATTATTTTATATATTATTTTATTTATGTTTATATTTTCTTCTTCATATATTATATTTTGTTTATTAAATGTAATAAGATTTTCATTATAAATATAAGCAAATTCATTAAAACTCATTTTATATATTTTTGATGAGGGATCTGCTATTAAAAGATATTTTTGCTTTCTATTTATCTCATATATAACAACATAGTGTAGAAATGAATGATTTAAAGTTACATGAGCAATTATTGGAAGAGTTATTTTTTCACTAATTAAATATTTAAGTTCACATTTCATTCCACATGCATTTAATCCTAATTTTGAAGCTGCTTTTACTATATGATAAGCACTAATACCATCACTTGTAATTTTACATATATCATTTAGTTTTTCTATAGATATATTACCACCATAATACTTTAATATCATTAGTAAAGATGCTGCACCACAATTTTTATATTGATTTTGTTTAACAAAAGGATATTTTTTTATTTTATCACCTCCTACTTATATATTACTTCATATAAGGTAAATATCCTTTTAAAAGAAAAAAAATCAAGAATTACTTGATTTATATATTTTTATATATTTACTTCCGTATTTTTTTTCTTTATATATAGGGTATATATCTATTAAATTTTCTTTTTCATATTCACAAACTATTATTCCACCATTTTTTAATAAATCATATTCTTTTATTTTTTTTAAACAATCATTTATTAAATTATCATTATATGGTGGATCTAGAAAAATTATATCAAATTTCAAATTCTCATTTTTAAATTTTTCTAATGCTTTTTTATAATCTATATTTAGTATATTTATTTTTTCTTCTATTTTAGTGTTTTCTACTGTTTTTTTAATTGTTTTAGTAGATATTATATTTTTGTCTACAAAATATGCTTCTTTAGAACCATTGCTTATTGCTTCTAGTCCAAGTGAACCAGTGCCAGCAAACAAATCTAAAACTAGACTTTCTTTTAAATATGAATTAATAATTGCAAATAAAGACTCTTTTACTCTATCCATTGTAGGACGTGTTCCTACTATATCAAAACCTTCTATCCTTCTACCTTTATATTTTCCGCTAATGAATCTCATACAACCACTTCCCTATATAAGTTTATCATTATTTTAGGGTTGATACAAGACTACTTATTAATTCCATTGTATCTACTGCTTTTGTTATTTTATCAACTGGTCTTAATTTATAAAAAGCCTTTGCTTCTTCCTCAAATATATTAAATAGTTTAGGATTTCTATTTAACCTTTTATACCATATTGAATTTTCTCTTATGTAATTTTGATAAACAGGATTATTTTTTATTTTAAATTGAGTATCTAAAAGCATTAATCTTCAAAATGCTTATATAATGGTCTTGGTTTATATTCTTCTTTTTTTAATCCTGTATCTTTAGTTGTTAATTCACCAAGAAGTCCAAGTACTCTTTGAAAACTATTGACACCGTTTTGAATACTATCTAAATCTATATTTTTAACAAGCGACGCTAAATCTATATTAGTTTTAGGTTCTACTTTTGTTTCTTTTGGTTCATCTTTTTTTAAATAAGGATTCCATGCTTCTTCTTTTTCTCCATATAAATCATATATTTCATAGAATTTTTGCCATGTCATCTTATCTTCTTTTACATATTTTATTAAGTTAGGATTTTTTCTCACAAAGTTTTTAAATTCTTCCTTTTTATCCATACTATCACCTATTATACTTTATGTTTTTTTGATGCAAATATAACAAAAAGTAATGAATTTAATCATTACTTACATTGTTAAACTATATGGCTTTGTCATTGTTCCTTCTCCTGAAGATATTTTAACATTTGACTTTAGAGTTACAACTGGACGAACACCAAGCCAGTAAGTACCAGCACCGGTTCCGGTGCCATTACCGTAGTAGTCCACATATGACACAAGAAGAGAAGAAACTGTCCATCTATTTATATACCAATATGTCATGTTTAAATCATTTCCTGAGTACATTTCCCCCCATGTTGGTAAAATTACTTTAGCTATTACTTTTCCGTCATTTGTTGTTTCTGGATAACTTCCTGTTTCATTGTTGTTTAATTTACTATAGTCTTTTCCATATCCTCCTGTATATCTATCATATTCTGTTTCTTGTATCATATTTTTTGTATTATCTGAATACCAATTATAAAAACTATTAGTGCTAAAAGTTCTATTAACGTAAAACCTTTCTTTTTTATAAATTAAATCCTCCTTCCTATCTTAGTATATATAAATAAAAAACTATACCAAAACACACATATATACTACTCTTCTACTATGTTTTTATCATACTATAAATATTAATTTTTTAAAATCTATTTATCTATTTTTATTAATTATTTACATACAAAAAAAGCATTGCTGCTTTTTATTTATCTAATTCATCTAAGAAATCTTCAATAGTATATATTTTTTCATCTATTCTAGAAAGTATTTCTTCTTTAGTTTCTTCGACTACGCTTTCTTCACTTTCTTCAGAATCTCTTCTAGTAAATACATTCTGAATCTCATTTTTTACTATAGAAGATCCTACAGAATATCTATCTGCTATTGGAAGTTCTGTTATCTTTATAAAATTTAATTCATTATTAGATATAATTCCTATTTCTTTTTTTGAATTAATTACAAATACTTTTATTATATAATATGGATTTGTTTTTACTTCTCTTATTATTTGAAGTCCACGTCTTGCTCTAGTACTTTTTTCAAAGTCTTTTACTTTTATTCTTTTTCCTGTGCCTTTATGAGTAAGAATAGTTATATATTCTTTATTATCATCAAAGATAGAGCCTGATACTACTTCATCATCTTTTAAATTAATAGATTTTACTCCACTTGCTTTAAGTCCTGTTACTGGTATTTCTTCTGTATTAAATAAAAGTCCATAACCTCTTTTAGTAGCAACGAAAGTATTATTTGAATTGTTATCAGTTACTGTTACTACTAAATCATCCTCTTTTAATTTTATAGCTGTTATTGGTTTAGAATATCTGACTACTTTAAAATCTTCTAACATACTTCTTTTTACCATACCATTTTTAGTAAATATAGTAATATATTTTTTCTTAGAAAAATCATTTACTGGTATAGAATATATTATATTTTCTCTTGCACCTACTGGTACAATATTACTTACATGTTTTCCAAGTTCTTTCCATTTTAAATCAGGTATATCATATACTGGAATATATAGATAATTTCCTAGATCAGTAAATAATAAAAGTGTATCTCTAGTATTCATTTCATAAAGTCCTGTTACAAAGTCACCTTCTTTTAAAAGGGTATCTTCTTCACTATTATAACTTCTAAGTGACACTCTTTTTATATAGCCTTCGTTTGTACATACTACCATTACATCTTCTTTAGGTATTAAACTTTCTTCTTCTATTTTTACTTCTTCTATTTCATCTACTATAGTAGTTTTTCTATCTACAGCATATTCTTTTTTTACTCTTCTTAAAGCTTCTTTCATATGATTTTTAAGTTTATTTTCATCTTCAAGAATAGCCTTTATTCCTTTAATAATTGTTTCTAAATTATTTTTCTTAGTGATAAACTCAGTTACATCTGTATTAGTTAATCTATAAAGTTGTAATACAACTATTGCTTCTGCTTGTTTTTCTGTAAAAGCAAATTCTTTAACTAAATTATCTTTTGCATCGCTTTTATTTTTACTAGCTCTAATTGTTTTAATAACATCATCTAAAATAGAAAGAGCTTTTAAAAGGCCTTCTACAATATGTAACTCTGCTTCTGCTTCTCTTAAATCATATTTTAAACCTCTTATTGTTACTTCTTTTTGATGAGCTATATAAGCATCTAATATTTTAAGAATTCCTAAAGTCATTGGTCTTTTATTTACGATTGCAACCATATTATAATTATACGATATTTGCATATCAGTATTTTTAAGTAAATATTTTATTATTAAATTAGTATTAGCATCTTTTTTTAAATCAATTACTATTCTAAGTGTATCTTCTCTTCCAGATTCATCTCTAGCATCTACTATTCCATCTATTTTTTTATCGATACGAATTTCATTTATTTTTTGAATTAATAATTGTTTATTTACCTCGAATGGTATTTCTGTAATAACTATTTGATCTTTTCCTTTACTTTTTTCTACTGTAAATCTTGATTTAATAGTTATTTTTCCTCTTCCTTTAGTAAAAGCATCTATTATCCCTTTTTTAGGTCCAACAATTCCTCCAGTTGGAAAATCAGGTCCTTTTACAATATCTAAAATTGTATCTAAATAACAATTAGGGCTATCAATTCTTTTTATAGTAGCATCAATTATTTCTCCTAAATTATGTGGTGGTATATTAGTAGCATATCCTGCGCTTATTCCTGTTGACCCATTTACTAATAAGTTAGGAAATCTTGCTGGAAGTACTGTTGGTTCAAGTAATGTATCATCAAAGTTTGGAGCCATTGAAACTGTATCTTTATCAAGATCTTTATTTACAAGTTCGTTACTAACTTTAGATAATTTAGCTTCAGTATAACGCATTGCTGCTGGTGGATCTCCATCCATTGAACCATTATTTCCTTGCATATCTATCAAACATGCATTTTGTTTCCACCACTGACTCATTCTTACCATAGCATCATAGATAGAAGAATCTCCGTGTGGATGATATTTACCCATTATATCTCCAACACATCTAGCTGATTTTACAGTTGGTTTGTCATATGTATGCTTTTCTCTATACATACTATAAAGAATTCTTCTTTGAACTGGTTTTAATCCATCTCTAACATCTGGTATTGCTCTATCTTGAATAATTGATTTTGAATATCTACCAAAACGATCTCCCATTATTTCTTCTAGTGAATATTTATGTATTCTCTCTAATATATCTTTCACTTTATATCACCTTATCGTATTATATCAAAAATATTTTTTAAAATCAAAAAAAATACAAGATTTACTTATATTTTTTTTCTTTTATATCTTCTATATTATTCAACACTAATTTATTTAGATAAGTTAAATATATATAATTTTTATCTTTAATATTTTCATTTATTTCTTTTTCATAATCACTTATCTTATAATCATAACACTCAATATTATAATTATTTACTATTATATATTCACATGTTTTTTCATCATATAATAGTGAATAATCTATATTTTTATATAATAATATATAATTTTTTTCTTCTATTTTAAAAGTAATTGTTTTTCCTACATATTCTATATCTTCAAGGAAATCATATAATGAAATATATTTTTCCATAAATAAATCAGTTTGTTCTATTTTAGGTTCGTTAGATTCGTCAGAATACATTAAAGCATCTTCATTTATACTTACTATTTTAACAGGTTCTATTATTGTATCTTTAGATGTTTTTCTGATAAATATATTATCATTTTTCTCTAAATACAATATATTATTTAAACAATAAGCGTCTATTTTTATATTAAGACTTACTAATAAATTTATAATTTCTAATTGTTTTAAATTAAGTTCTTGTTTTTTTATTTTTTCTATTAATTGTGAAAATAATTTTATGAGTTCTAATTCTTCTTTATTATTTATATTAGCTTTTATATTTTTTTCATCAATTATATATCCATAAATATTTTTTATATATTCTTTTAATACATTTATATCTAATCTTTTTAATAATTTTTCTTTACATATTTTATTTACTATTTTATTTATTTTTTCAAATAAGTAATCAAATTTATATGTTCCTACTGATTGTTCTAATTTTTCAATATCACTATTTAAATTAAATATTTGATATTTACTTATTTTTGTTTTTAATTTATTTATTTTTTGAATTTCAATATTTTCCCTATTATAACTATTGAGTAAATGAGCAATATCTGATTTAAATTTTTCATATATAACAATATCTATTATATTATTATTTCTTAATAAATCTTCTTTTGCTTTTTGTTTTAAAGCTATTATTTCACTATAAAATAAATTATAATTTTTATTATTTTTATATAATGAAATAATATAATCAAGATTTTTATCTATTGAAACCATACTTTTTCTTATTTTAATATTATTACTTATAAAGTTATATGTTATTTTATAAGCTTCTTCTATTTTTATTGCTTGTTCTATTTTTATTCTAGTTTCATAGATACTTCTGTTATTAATATTTATTAAATTTTTATATTTATCAATATATCTATTATATAAATTGATATTATTTAATTTTATTTTTTCTAAAAACTTTTCTAACAATACTTTTACTTCTTTCATACTTGATGCACGATTTATTTTATTAACAGTCTTAAGTACTAATGAATATTCATAATTAAAATAATAACTAAGTTCTTCATCATTTATAACATAATCTTTTAAATAATATTTTTTTAATTTATTAATTATTCTTTCTTTTTTAATCTCTATGTTTTTTTTATTAATATATAATTGTTTTTTTAATATATTATAAGCTCTATTTAATTTTATGTTGTTATTTTTCTTATATTTCAAAATAGCATATCTTTTTTCTAATTCTTTTTCTGTATAGTCTTTTTTTAATCCAAATAATTGTAATGCTTCATTATAAGTCATAAATTCCTCCTTTATGCGCAAGGAATATAATATCTATTTTTTTAGATATTGTCAAATTGACATAATTGTATTATATATAAAACTAATAATCTTTATAATTAAAAACTAGTAACTGCAGTTACTAGAATTCTATTTTTTCTTCAGTATATTTTTTTAAGTCTTCTATTTTTATTATATCTTGATTCATAGTATCACGGTCTCTTACAGTAACTGTACCTTTTTCTAAAGTATCTTCATCTACTGTAATAGCAAATGGTGTTCCCATAATATCACATCTGCGATATCTTTTACCAATATTTCCTGCTTCATCATAATAACACATAAAATGTTTTGATAAAGTTTTATATAATTCTCTAGCTTTTTCACTATGATATTTTTTCATAAGAGGAAGGATAGCTACTTTATAAGGAGCTAAGTATGGATGAAATTTCATTATTTCACGAGTACTTCCATCTTCTAAAGTTTCTTCTTTATATGCATCACATAGTACACTTAATAAAAGTCTTTCTACTCCTACAGAAGGTTCTATTACGTATGGAATATATTTTTCATTTGTTTCTGGATCTAAATACATCATACTTTCTCCAGAATATTCTTCATGTTTTGATAAATCATAATTTGTACGACTTGCTATTCCCCAAAGTTCTCCAAAACCAAAAGGAAATTTATATTCTATATCTGTAGTTGCATTACTATAAAAGCTAAGTTCTTCCTTTTCATGATTTCTTAATCTTAAATTTTCTTCTTTTATACCTAAATCTAGTAAAAACTTTTTACAATAATTTTTATAATATTCATGCCAATTTAATTCAGTCCCTGGTTTACAGAAAAATTCAAGTTCCATTTGTTCAAATTCTCTTACTCTAAAAATAAAGTTTCCAGGTGTTATTTCATTTCTAAAGCTTTTTCCTATTTGGCCGATTCCAAATGGTAATTTTAATCTCATACTTCTTTGTATATTTAAATAATCAGCAAAAATTCCTTGAGCGGTTTCTGGTCTTAAATAAACTGTGTTTTTAGAATCTTCAGTAATTCCTTGAAATGTTTTGAACATTAAATTAAATTCTCTAATATCAGTAAAATCACATTCACCGCAGTTAGGACATTTTATATTATGTTCTTTTATATATTTGCTAAGTTCTTCTTTAGTAAGACGAGCTGTTTCCGCTTCTCCTAAAATAGGTTCCACTAATTTATCAGCACGATGCCTTGTTTTACATTTTTTACAATCTATTAAAGGGTCTGAAAATGTAGCTAAATGTCCTGATGCTTCCCAAACTTTAGGATTCATTAAAATAGCAGCATCAAGTCCAACATTGTTTGGATCTTCCTTTATAAATTTCTTCCACCATGCATTTTTGATATTATTTTTAAGTTCTACCCCAAGTGGTCCATAATCCCAAGTATTAGCAAGCCCTCCATATATTTCACTTCCTTGAAATATAAATCCATATTGTTTACATAAATTAACTAATTTTTCCATTGTTAGTTTTTTCATAAAATCTTCCTCTCTAAATAAAAAGATTCCTCTATTTTGTAAGGACGAGCTAGCCCGCGGTTCCACCTTACTTATTCTAGAAGAATCAGCTTTTTATATACTGCTAGAGGATTCCAACCCTCATCATCGCACTTATAAGTTATTAAAAGTATAGTATATTTTTTTATATAAGTCAATCATTTTAACATATTTAAATCTTTAATAAATTTTTTACTTTTTAAATAAAGTCCAGAATAAGAGTCATAGTATGAATCTAAAAAGTCTCCTATTTCTTTTATTTCTTTATTTCCTATTTCTAATTTAGTTATTTTATTTATATCTACATAATAGAAAATTCTTATTAATTTTATTGTTTTATTTGAAACTAACTCTTCTCCGTTTAAACAATTTTTACATACAAATCCACCTTTAGTACTAGATAATGTAACGATATTAGAGTTTCCACATATTGCACATCCATCTATAACAGGCATAATACCTAAATAGTTTAAATATTTAAGTTCTAAAATATAAGTAAGCACTAAAGGATTTAATCCTTCTTCTATTTTTTCTAAAGCACTTATAAGTAAATTATATATTTCTATATCGCTTATATTATTTTCTACATTATATGCAAGTTCTAATAGATAAGATGCATAACTTATTTTAACTATATCACTTTTTATATTTTTAAAACTATTTATAATATCTACTTCTGTAAGAGTTGATAACTTATCTTTTTTATAATGAATATGGAAGTATCCGTAAGTAAGCTTTGAAGATGTACTTCTAAGAGGGCTTTTCATTCTTTTACACCCCTTAGATAAAATTCCTATTATTCCATACTCTTTTGTATACACATCTAAGATCTTACTTGTTTCACTATAAGATCTTTCCTTTAAAACTATTCCTTCTACTTTTTCAATCACAAAGTGTAAACCTATATTCTTCTTTTACATCAGGATATTTTTCTTTATCTACTTTCGATACAAACATAGAGTATGGTCTTGCCCAAACGCTTCCATCTTCTTCATGAGTATATATAACTAACTTTTCAAGTGTTTCACTATGTTTAGCAATAGCTATTACTTTATGTAAACTTCCTTTAAAATGTCTATATGTTTTTCCTACTTCTACTTTCATTTCTAACCTCTTCTTTGTATTTTAAATAATATTCTATTTTTCCTGTACTTTTAAATAAATCCCATAATAATTTTTTCATATCATCACCTATTATATAATGATGCATATGTTTTATTTTTATTCATCTATTTTATCACTATAACCTAAATCTCTTAAATATAAGTCTTTATTTCTCCAGTTATTTATTACTTTTACAAATAACTGTAAATATATTTTTTTACCCATCATTTCTTCAATATCATGGCGTGCTCTAGTTCCTATTTCTTTTATTTTAGAACCATTTTTTCCAATTAATATTCTTTTTTGTGAATCTCTATCTACTACTATAGTAGCTATTATTCTAGTACTTGTTTTTCCGTATTCGATTTCATCTATTATGCACCCAACACTATGTGGTACTTCTTCTTCGGTAAGTTCTAATACCTTTTCTCTAATTGTTTCTTTTAGTAAAAATTCAGAGTTTTTATCTGTTACAGCATCTCTATCATAATATAAATTAGAATCTGTTAAGTATTTTTCTATTACTTTAATAAGAGCGTCTACATTATCATATTTAAGTGCTGATACAGGTACTATTTCTTTAAATGGATATAAATCTTTATATTTATCTATTATTTCTAAAATAAGTTCCTTTTTAATAGCATCTACTTTATTTATTACTAAAATAACTGGCTTATCTACTTTTTTTAGTCTTTCTAAGACAAATTCATCACCTTTACCCATTTTTTCAGTAGCATCTATTATAAGTAAAATAATATCTACATCTTCCATAGTAAAGTACGCTTCTCTATTTAAATACTGACCTAATTTATGTTTTGGTTTGTGAATTCCTGGAGTATCTACAAATACTATTTGCGTGTTATCACTATTATATATACCTCTAATATTATCTCTAGTTGTACCTCTTTTATTAGAAGTAATTGCAACTTTTGCTCCTACTATAGAATTCATAAGAGTACTTTTGCCAGCATTTGGTCTACCAATAACTGCTACAAAACCACTTTTCATTTTAAATCATCCTCACTAAATGGATATGGACAAAGTTCTTCTACTTTATATGTTAACTCTTCTCCTTTTGGATTCATTGCCACAACTAATTTATCTTTTTCAAATAGTTCACTTATTACTTGTCTACATATAAAACAAGGCATACCTATTTTTTCATTATCACACATAACATAAAGTTTTTCAAAATCATGTTTTTTATAACCATGCGCGATAGCACTTGTAATAGCGCATCTTTCTGCACATATAGAAGCTCCATAAGAAGCATTTTCTGTATTAACTCCTACAAATTCTTTTCCATCTTTCATAACTACTATAGCTGCAACTCTAAAGTTTGAGTATGGGCTATATGAATTTTCTAATAATTTTACTAATTTTTCTCTCATAAATTCTCCTTTATAATAATTCTGATATTTTTGGCACAAATATAATTAAAGCTCCAATAAAAGCAGTAACACATAGTATTAAAGTAGCTGATGAAGCTGTATCTTTAGCTATTTTAGCAAGTTTATTATATTCTGAAGTTGTTAAATCAATTGCAGCTTCAATAGCAGTGTTTATAAATTCTGTAGCACTTATGCATCCAAACATAGTGATACAAAAAAGCCATTCATATGCATTTAAACTAAAATAAACACCAGCCATAGTTGTAAATAAAGCTGCAACTATAATAATAATCATATTATGTTCACACATAATAGAATATATTATTCCATCTACTGCATGTAAGAAACTTTTAAAGTATCTCTCTATTGCTGTACCAGTATCTTTATTTCTAACTATTTTCCTTTTACCTAATATAAAATTTTTAATTTTACCTAGTAATTCCATATTTATCTAATATCTCCTTTTGTAAACTAAACATTTTTTCCTCATCTTCTTTAGTCATATGGTCATAACCTAATAAATGAAGAAGTCCGTGTATAGATAAAAAGCAAAGTTCTCTTTTTAAAGAATGATTATATAGTTTTGCTTGATCTTTAGCTTTATCTATAGATATATATATATCACCTAATACTCTATTTCCTACTAAAATCATACTTTTATCATCTTCTAAAGCAAATGATATAACATCTGTTTCTCTATCTATACCTCTATATTCTTTATTAATAGAATATATTTTTTCATTATCTACTATTATTATATTAAATTCTACTTCTTTTAAATCTAAATAGTTTGTACTAAAATCTATAAAAGATTTCATTTCTTCTATTTCTTTTATATTTTCATTTGTTTCGTTAAAAAATCCTATTTCATTCATACTTTTACTTCCTCTCATAATAAAGTCAAGTATTTTCTATACAAAACTTTATAATTTTTTATTTTTTTATTTATTTCAGTTATTTTTTAACTGATTTTTATTTCTTTTATTTATATTTACGCATAATGAAAATT
>CALVXR010000015.1 GCA_944371445.1 uncultured Bacilli bacterium | reverse complement strand
ATTAAAATTATTAATATCCATATGCTTCATAATACATCACTAATATAATTATAATACAAAATTAGAAAAAATAAAAATGCACCCATAGGGTGCGCATGACAAAATTTATTTTGTCATTTTTTTATTTTTTATAAATTAATAGTTTATCAAAAGATATATAAATGATAATATATATATAAGTAAATATATTATAATAAACTAAAATTTCAATAATAAAAATATTTGAAGAAATATAAATTTTGGAGAAAAGTACAAATATAATTAATATCAACATCACTAAATAAAAAAATTGGAAATGTGGCTTTAAATATAATTCAGGAAAAATAACTGGAATATATTTATGGATAAAGAAATGAGGAGGAAATTTATGAAAAAAACAAATTCTAAAGATTTTTTAGGTAAAGAAGTAACTGTTGAAATAGACAGAATGCTAGGTACAAAACATCCTAAACATGGATTTATGTATATGTTAAACTATGGATTTATACCAAATACAATTAGTGGAGATGGTGAAGAGTTAGATGCATATATTATAGGTGTTTTTGAACCTATAGAAAAGTATATAGGAAAAGTTATTGCTATTATTCATAGAACTAATGACGATGATGATAAATTAGTAGTAGCACCTTTAGAAAAAGATTATTCTAATGATGCAATAAGGGCGTTAACTGAATTTCAAGAAAGATTTTTTGATTCAATTATTATTAGATAATTAGTAAGTTTTAGATAAATATAATTAAATTAACCATTATAAAAGGATTTAAATAAATAAAAAAAGTATATATAAGTAGGAGGTGGATATGAAAAAATGCTTATGTACTTTTTTTATTTGTTTATTTATTTTTATTCTAAATACTAGTGTATATGCTTACTGTGAAGAAAAAGAAAATAAAAGTTTAGAAGTAAATTATTTCTATAAGTATAAATATTATAGAAATGAAGAAATATTTAAGTATTTCAAAAAAAATCAAAATACTAGTGATTACAAAGTATTAATAGAAAATGATATTAAATATACTGATTATTCAGCTTGGTCATTTACTAAAGAAGAAAAAGAAGATAGAATTTTTGAAGAAAGAGATGTATATATTTATAAAAAAATTAAACCAATTAAATATTTATATTTAGATGGATTTAAAGGTGGTAATGAAAGGTTATATATATCAGAAATAATGCTTTTTGATAATGGAGAAGAAATACCTTTTGAAGTAGAATGTGAAAACTGTAGTAAAGATTTTGATAAATATATAATGAATAAAGATCTATATGAAGATAATTCATATGTAAATAGTAATTCAACTTTAAAAATAAAATTACTTAACGAAAAACCATTTGAAGATATAGAATTTCATATATCTTTATATGATACTACAGACGAAGAAAAATCATTTAATATAAAAGTATTACAAACAAATGATATAAATAATAGATATTCTAGTGCTAGTATGTATTATTATTTTAAAAATAATTCAGTTTATGATATAGAGGATAGATATTTTAGAATATCTGATTTTGTATTAGAAAATCCTATATATGATGAAATAATATCACTAGAAGAATTAAATGATAAAGACCTTATTTTTAAAGAAATGAAGAAACAATATAGATATAAAGATATTTTATATAAATATGTAGGAAATAAAAAAATTTATTCATCTGATTATTTAGAAAAAGAAACAGATGAATTTCCAATTAAAGATGAAAATATTAAAAAGAAATATGAAATGTGTATATGGAAAGATCTCGATACTAAAGAAGAAATAATTGATATAAAAGAAGAAACACAAAAAAATATGGATAATAAAATAATTAAAACAAATAATATTCAGTATACTAAAGGATATGAAAAAATAAAAAATGCTAACTGTACATTAGAAAAACAAAATATAAGTAAATTAAATAAAGATTTATTAAAATGCAAAAATGATAAAAATATTTATTTTTATATATTAATAATTATTTGTATATTCTTATTATTATATAATATTTGTCAAAAAAAGAAGAAGAAAAAAAAGAACTAGTTTTGTCGAATTTGTCACTTTAATATGTAAAGTATGTTAAATTAAATACGAGGTGACAGTATGTTTGATATGTATATGGAATTTAGGAAAGGAATTTTATTTGTTAGATTATATGGAGAAATAACTAGTAATACCGTTTTTAAAGTGCAAAAGGAGGTGAGCTTTTTAATAGAGGAAAATGGTATTGATAACGTAGTTTTTAATTTAAAAAATGTTTTTTCTATAGATAATACAGGAATAAATATACTTTATAAAATATACGAAAAAATAGAAAAACAAAATGGTAGTTTTTTAATATGTACAAGTGATTTTAAAGCAGTTAATTTTATGATAGAAAAAAGTCACTTAAATAAGTATATTACTATATTACCTAGTGAACTTGCTGCTTTTTCACTTGTCAAAATATAAGGGTGATATATGGAAACATTAAATGAACTAATACTAAAAAACGAAAGGCTAATTTATTCAATAATAAATAATAGTTTTAGTAATTATCCAAATAAGGAAGATTTGTATCAAGCAGGAATTTTAGGATTTAAAAAAGCTTATAATAATTTTAATCCAGACTATGGAGTTAAATTTACAACATATGCTTATGATTATATATTTGGAGAAATGAAACAAGAAGTAAGAAAAGATAGAAGTTTAAAAGTAAGTAGAAATATTTTAAAAATAGCTTCTAGTGTTAATGACGCATATAGTTATTTAGCGCAAGAATATATGAGAAAACCAACTATTTTAGAAATAGCTACATACTTAAATTTAGAAGAAGAAGAAGTAATAGAGGCGATAGAATCATCTTGTATGGTTAGTAGTACGGATGAAGTTATAAATGATGATGGAAAAGAAATTACACTTTTAGATACAGTTGAAGACTATAAAAACCCTGATATAGAAAAACTTATAATGCTTAAAGATGAACTATCTAAACTAAATCCATTCGATAAACAGATAATACAAAATAGATATTTTTTAGATAGAACACAAAGTGAAACAGCATCTATAGTAGGTATGACACAAGTTCAGGTATCTAGAAG
>CALVXR010000014.1 GCA_944371445.1 uncultured Bacilli bacterium | reverse complement strand
TGAAATTAAAAGTAATTATTGGGAAAAACCCATTAATTTGAAGAATGAAAAATTTCCTTTTCCAAAACAAAAAAATAAAAAGAAAAAGACTGTATGAAATTATTTCATTTCATTACAGCCCCTTTTTTAAAATAATCCCCATTCTGCTAGTTTTTCAAAACCACCTATTTTTTCTATATACATTCTTACTTCTTCTATAATTTCTTCATATTCTTTTCCATCTACTTTTTCATCACCAATTGCGCAGCAAAGCTCTACTTTTTTTCCTGTTTCCTGAGCTTTTTTAAATGCATAAATATTTATAGAAACATCTGATTTTGTTAAATCTTTTCCGTGGAGTCCACCGCCTGTGACACTATCCGCCATATCTGATCCTAATTTTCTATTAGTAGCTCCTGTATCAACATTAGTGCCGCCAGTCCAGTATCCTAATGGATTTATTATTGCATTTGGATATAGTTTTTCTAACTCTTCTTTAGAAGCATTACTTTGACAGATAATTAGTTTATCTTTATCTAATATATATTTACCATCTGTTTTATATTTATTGTAAATATCTCTAGCTATTTTTGATAGTTTTATATCTTCTTCTTTTAAAGGTACTCCTTTGAATATGCCATTATCTCCACATCTAGGTTTTCCTATTTGATTATTAGCTAAATTTATATCTTGTTTAACTATAACTAAATCAAGAATTAAATCTCCACCTATTCTTTTTACAATTTTATTTATTTCTTCTTTTTCAAAAGAAATACTTGATTCACATATTATGTGACACACACCATGTCCTATTAAAACTTCTACAGCTATTTTAGGATTTTTATCTTTTTTGTATGCTAAATCTACTATAGCACCTGCTATTCTATCAGCTATTTTATCTGGATGAGATGGATTTACTTTTTCTATCATTTTTTACTTTCCTTTCTAACTATTTATATTTATTATAATTATATCAAAAAAATTAAATTTTAAATAAAATAAAATTTTTATAAAAAACGAAGATATTAAATCTTCGCTTTATCAAAAAGGGTTTTAAATTTTAGCAATTGTCTTCTCTAATAGTTTTGATTTTATTTTGTAAAACAATTTCTAAATTAGTAATAGTTGTTAGCATTGATTCAACTGAATTATTAATGCATATTAATTCTTTACAGTCTTTACAATTTTCAGTAGCAAATTTTATTTTCTCACTTTCTGCAGATATGATAGTTGCTAACGCTTCTTGTTCTTGAGCCACACTATTTATAATATTATTTGTTGCTTGTTCATTTGTTATCATAATTCCCTCCTCTATTATAATATATGAATAATTAAAATAAAGTTTCTTATTTTAGATAAAATAACTCTTCATTTTTTTATTTAATCATAATATATATTGAAAGGAGAATTTATGAATAATTTTAAAATAGCAAATGATTTTAATATTTATGTGTTAAATGACCATAGTCAAAGTAATGTTGATAGTGAAGGTCGTGTTGCTGTAACAAATAATGCAACATATTCAAATTATGGGATTGGTAATACATTAACATCATCAACTACTAGACCAGATTTAGTAGTTGGCGGAAAAATGAATATCTTAAGTGGTACTAATTTCAATGGTAATTCTGTTATTAGTGATATAAATAATGTAATTAATTATACAATGACTAATAATAACGGTGTACTTCCACAACCAATACAAGATTCACCTATAGATTTTAATGCTCAAAATGAATATTTAAGATGTGCATCTCTTAACTGGTCTTTATTAGTTCCAAATGGTACTGCTAAAGTAGAATACGGAGGGTTAACTCTTACTGGTAATGATCCTAATCTTAACATTTTTAGCATAAATGGTAATAACATTGATAATTCTGGATTAGGGCTTGCTAATCTAAATAAGATAGATATTGTTGCACCTAATAATTCAACTATATTAATAAACGTAGCAGGAACAAGCTTAGGTTTTGGTAGCTATGGTATGTTTAGAAATGGAATTACAGCTACTGGTAACGATGGACAATATATTTTATTTAACCTTTATGAATGTACTAATATATCAGCAGGTACAACTTCTGTAAAAGGTGGTTTACTAGCTCCTTATGCAACATATGATTCTGGTTATACAAATATTGAAGGAACTATAATGGTTTATAATTTATTTGGTAATATTGAAGCCCATAATTATCCATTTATAGGAAGTCTTCCAGATGTATGTTCTGATACTACTGAGTCTACTACATCTAGCTCTACTACTGAATCAACTACTTCTAGTTCTACCACTGAATCAACTACTTCTAGTTCTACTACTGAATCTACTACATCTAGTTCTACCACTGAATCTACTACATCTAGTTCTACCACTGAATCAACTACATCTAGTTCTACCACTGAATCAACTACTTCTAGTTCTACCACTGAATCAACTACTTCTAGTTCTACTACCGAATCAACTACTTCTAGTTCTACTACCGAATCAACTACTTCTAGCTCTACTACTGAATCAACTACTTCTAGCTCTACTACTGAATCAACTACTTCTACTTTCTCAACAACTACAGAAAATCCTTGTGCATTTTATTCAGCAACAAATAATATTATAAATAGTGTAGCTAAAGAACAAGAAGCATTAGCAACTATCATATCTGCAGAAAGTGAGAAAATAAAATTTGCTACTGAAAATTGCAAAGACTGTAAAGAATTAATATGCATTAATAATTCAGTTGAATCAATGTTAACAACTATAACTAATTTAGAAATTGTTTTACAAAATAAAATTAAAAATACAAAAAATATGTGTAAGGATTGCTAATGAAAATAGCAATCCTTACAATGTTTAATGGTTTAAGTCAAACATATTCATTAGTAAATGTAGTTGCTGAACATATAAAAATGTTTTTAGATAATAATATTGACACTACAATTGTAGTAAGTGAATCACTAAATGAAAATGAAAAATGGGGAATATATAAAGATAAAAGATTGAAATGGATAAAAATTGTAAATAGTATAGATGGTCATCCTATAATTTGGCATGATTATTCAAACCCACAAAAAAGACTACATAGTACATTTTACGAGGAAGCACAAATAATTTCAAATGATTTTGCTGATAAATTAAAAGATTTTGACATATGTATTATGCATGATATCCTTTACCAAGGATGGCACTATGTACATAATGTAGCAATCAGAAAAGCACAATCAAAATTACCAAATCTAAAATTTATTGCTTTTACACACTCTTTTCCAGAAAAAAGACCTAATTTAATTTTAGATGAACTGAAATATCGTTATATTGATATGCCTAATACGATCTTTGCTTATCCTACTAAATCAGGGTTAAAAGCATTAGCAAATCAATATAATATTTCAAAAGAAAAATGTTTTGCAATTAATAATTCAATTCCTCTTATACAATTTCTTAGTAAAGAAGTAAACGAATTAAATTTAAAAACGAATTTTATTGAATCTGAAATTTTAATTATATATCCAGCACGTCTTACACCTAGTAAAAAACAAGAAAAAGTAGCTTCTTTAGCGGGGGCAATTAAAACAGTATCAGGTAAAAGTATAAAAGTAATTTTCTGTGATTTTCCTTCTATGGATATAGATAGTAATAAATATAAAAACATAATTATAAATAATGGAATAAGGTATGGATTAAAAAAAGAAGACATAATCTTTACATCTGATAATGGTTTTGAACATGGATTTCCAAGACAAAGTGTTTTAGATTTATTTAGTTTATCTAATATTTTCATTTGTCCTTCTTTTTCTGAATCGTTTGGATTAACTGTACTTGAAGCTGCAAGTAAAGGTAATATTATAATTCTAAATAAAAAAGTTCCTGCCTTAGAAGAAATTGGTAAAAATATTAATAGTTACTTTATGAACTGGGATGCTAAAAACAATGGTTATAATACATATGAAACATATTATCCAAGTGAACAAAAATATTATTTAGATAATGCTAAAAAGATCAATAAAATGCTATATGATTCAGTGATATTAGCAAAAACTAAGTCGCGTATTGAATATAGTAACAACTATATATTTAAAAATCAAATTTATCCAATATTAAAAAAATTATATTCTGAATAATTAAAAGAATGTAGCAAATTACATTCTTTTTGTATTATTACTTATTTTTAATATCATTTTTATTATTTAAAGCTATAATATATTTTTTTAGATATTCATTTTTATTTTTTGAATTATATTGCATTATGAATCTTGAATGTTCTAAAGCAACTATCTTATCAAATAATTTATATTTTTTATTAATTTTATATTTTCATTTATCAAACTCTATACAAATTACTAGATTTCACATATCAATGTTTCCAACTGACTCTCTGAGTTTTATCAAAACGATAGAAATTTCTGAAATATAATATCATACAAAACTCAACTGTAAATATAGTTACACTTTATTAATTTTCCAATAATAAACAATCAATACAACAAACTATTTCGAAAAGTTATATATATAAGAATTAAATACTATTCTGCTTATAAAAGATTAATCTTATAATAATATATAACAATAATTCATAAATTATTTCAATACGCAAAATTAATATTTTATTTAAAAAGCTAAAGATACCCCTATTTTTATTTAGCAAAATCATTTATTATATTAAGAACCTTATTATATTCATTGATATCACTCATGTTGCCAATTCTTACATATGAATAATTAGGATTGTTTTCAATAAATTTTGTTTTAACAAATTCTTCTTTTGATTCATTTACATAAGGTTTACCTTTTGTTTCAACTAACAAAATTTTACTTATATTTCCAGATTTGGATTTTTTTAAAACAACAAAATCCGGAGTATATTTTCCGTAAGGAGTAATTATTTTTAAACTTTCCAGCATATTATTTTTATATCCATTATAATAAACTTCAATATTATAATCACTTATATTGCTTAACATATTTTTTAAAAATATCTTTTCATATGATGAATCAAATTTATAAGGAAGATAATTAAAACTTTTTTCTTTATTTGGATATTTCATCTTTTCCTCAAATCTTCTTTTTATCTCTTTTAAATTTTCTTCATAAAATTCATTATCTTCAATATCATCATAAGAATTTTCAGGCATTATCAATTCTTTATCAGATTCATATACTCTTATTGTTGGTTTTTCTTCCATTTTCCAATCTAATAAATTAATCTCAACTTTATCAGTAATAACTTCTTTTTTACAATTTATTTTTCTAGAAAAAATTTTTACAATATCTTTACAAATATCATAAGTTGAAATATTTGGATGATTAACAATCCAATCAATATTTTCTTTTTTTATAATTTCATTATATATTTTCTTCAATTGTGTTTCATATTTTATTAATTCTGCACATGATACAAGACCAAAAGAAGATTTTTCTAATTCATATATGAAATCAATAAAACTATAATTGTATTCAATATCATTCTTTATCTTAGAATATATAATACTATTATTTAAACCTTCCTCTGTTATTGTAGTTTGTCCAATTTGGTTTGAAAACGGGTAACATGACTTAAAGGATTCTAATTTATATTCATATAAACGCTTTTTATAATCATTACAATCTATTGGTTCTTCTATTTCTATATATTTATCATAAACATTTTTATATTCAACTTTTCCAATTTGATTTTTTATTTTATATACTGGATAATCCTTATAATCTTTTTGCTTATTGTTTATATCTGAAATTCTTAAATGATAATATTGATTAAGTTCATTATCTAAGATTTCATAATTTGATGAATCTAAATAAATCAAAGCTTTTTCTTTCGATGCATCATCAACTTCACGCAAACATCTACAAGTAGTTTGCAATACTAAAACATTACTGCTATCTTGTCTGGGCAAAACAACTGAAGTTAAGCTTGGGCAATCCCAACCTTCAGTACCAACTTCAACCAATAATATTATTCTATGCTTAGATGTTGGACTTGACAAATTATAAAAATGTACTAAATTTTCTTTAGGAATTGCATATTTTTCAGAATCTTTTTTAGAAATATTAGTATAATACTTTAATATTTCAGATTTATCTCGATTATTTCTATCATACCAATCGTATATAATTGGTAAAACTTCCTCATTTAATTTTATAATTGAGGAACAATAAAATGCAATTTTACTTAACGAACCATTTTTATATTTTATATCATAATCTCTAAAAAATTCATCTAAAGCATTATTAATAAGAACTTTCATATCTCCATCAACTTTTCTAATGTGAGGATATTTTAGAAAATTACCAATAGCTGATGTTAGTGGATAATAATAAACAATATCTTGTATGTCCTGAATTTTTAATTTTTTATTGTTAAATTCAACAATTCTATTTACATATGGTGTTCCTGATAATCCAATACAACAATTAATATTATTTTGTTTATTTATAAAATCTAATTGCTTTCGCATTTTCTTAGTTTCATCAGCTTTTGCATATGAATGATGAGCTTCATCTAAAAATACTGTTATATTTTTTAAATTTGATAAAGCTTCCTTTAAAGCCTTTGAACGTTTAATTTTTGTTTGTTGTGCAATTGGCAACTCATCAAAATTATCAATATTATCGTCATTAGGAATAACTTTTTCTGCATTTAAAATAAATACATTACAATCTTCATGACCATTTATAGTCCTTGCAACTTTAGCTAAATTAGGACTTTGATTTTGTAATTTATCATCTTTTGATATCTCATCTAACACTTCAATTCTTATTCTATTTTTATATTTTTTTGCTTCATTATTTGGCAAAATCCACTTTGGATTAAAAAGTTTAATTGTTCTAAGTGAAGGAAATATTGAAGTTTTTCTTGCAGGCGGAGCCATAACAATAAAATTATTAGAATAATTATCTTTATTAACTGACTTATCTCTCATATACAAATCAATATATATGAAAGCTGCTATCAAAAACGTCTTTCCAGCCCCCATAGGCAAGCTAAACAAATAATTCGGATATTCGAAATCTTCAAATAAATTATCTATTAATTTTTCATATTCGCTATAATCTAAATTAATCCTCAAATATTCATCTAAATTCTTTATTCCTGTATCTTGCAAATATCTATTAAGATATCTTTTTGCAGGCTTATCTAAATAATCTTCATCACCTTTATAATATATCAATTTATCGTTAATAAAAGGTTTACCATTTTTTATCAAATTAGATAATTTTTCATTTTTACCTTTTTCTTTTAACCACAAATAGACAATTATTGATTGAATTTGTGCATCTCTTAATTTTCCTTTTCTTACAATATTTTTATATAAATTACCAATTATTGAATTTTTATTTCTTTTTTCTTCAGTTACCCAGTCTAAAGCAATATCATATATTAATTCAAATAAAGTAAATTTACTACGACTCATTATTAGCCTCCTCTGAGGATACAATTATTTCATCACCCGCAATATTTCTTATTTTCATTCTAAATATATCAGTTTCTAAATAATATTTACCTTTCATTTGCGTGTTTTTTTCAACAATTTCTTCTACATCACTAATCCACTCATCTTTCATTGTTGTATCAAAAGAAATGTATTCAATGAGTTCAAAACCATTTTCACTTAATTCGATAATATTGTTTTTATTAACTCTTCTATTATTTTCGTCATCTATTTTTCTTTTTAAATATGGACTAAAATAATTTTTTATGCAAATTTCATAACAACTGTCTATTTTATTTATTGTAAAATATACACTATCAGGAGTTTGAACTTTATCTTTTCTCTCTTTTAGTATATTTTCTACTGATATTAAATTAATTTTGAAACTTAATTCAAGCTGTCTAAGTTTGGAGTTAACCATTTCTTGATTTAATGAATTTTCTTTAAATATATATAATAATACATATTCTTTTTGTTCATCTAGTATATAATCCTGTGCTATTTCTGTTATTAAGTAATCCAAATATTTTTCGTCTAATATTTTACTATTATCAATTAATTTAACATATGTAAGATTATTATTAAATGGAATTACTCCGTCCCATAATTGTGAATATTCACTGTCATTATTTCTTTTTTCACCATTACACAATTTAAATAATTGATTCATCGTTTGAGTTGGATTTCTAAATAGATCAATTCCATCTTTAATATCGATAACTTTAAATGATGCTTTTTCTTTTTTTAATTGATCTCTTATTGTCTGAATTGCATTAGTTCCAACATCACAAGTTATAAATTTTCTATTTAATTTATAGGCAACTTTTGCTGTTACTCCAGAACCACCAAAAAAATCAGCTACAATCATTCCTTCATTTGAAGAAGCTTTTATAATTCTTTCTAATAAAGCCTCTGGTTTTTGAGTAGCATAGCCAGTTTTATAATCTTTGCATCCATACATTCCTGCAAAATTATCAATATCAGTCCAAACATCTTTTACAGGTTTATCGGAAATATCCCCTGAAGTCATTTTGATATGTTGTATCTCTTTATTAAAAATAAAATCATTACTATTTTTTGTATAGTAAAATATATTTGCTTGAGAATAAATCCAGTTATTAGCTGTCCATTTATGTCCAGCAGCATAAGTTGGACTTGCTGTGTCCCAAACTATTGAACTCCTAAAACATTCTTCCCCAAAAACCTCATCCATTAATACTCTTACATAATGGTTAATATTATGATCCAAATGTACATATATACTTGCATTATCAGACATAACTTCCCTGATAGCCAATAATCTTAAGTATATCCAATTTAAATAATCCTCTTTATTCCAAATATCGCCATACATTATTTCTTCACCAATCGAGTAATCTGCATTTTTTGGATTTTGAATATTTTTACCTTTTTCTTTTTCTTTTCTTAACTTAATTTTTTTTGAATAATTTGCAGCTGATGCAAATGGTGGATCTATATATACTAAATCAACTTGCATATTATGATCTTTTAAATATGCACATACAGAAAGACAATCGCCATCAAATACATATCCATCTATATTATTTCCAATTGGATTATTTACCAATTCACTTTTTTTTGCATCTACATCATAAACCTGCATATACAATTCATCAGCACTTAATCTTCCTTTAAAATTCAACAAAGCTTCACCATTAACAGGAGATAAATTATATTTCTTATTTATATTATTAATCATTTTTTCCTCCTCTATTTATTTCATAAAAACTTACATTTTATATTCAAGAACCTCAAATATTTTAATTTAAAATATTTCTTTTTTAACATCTCGTTAGCAGTTATTATAGATTTTTTCACACAATCAAGTCTTATTTATTTTTTTATTAATCATCAATTACCATAATTTATCTTAACTAATTATCACCTATAAATATTACATTATCTTAATTCCTTTTTAATTATAACAAAACAATAACAAAAAGTCACTAAAAGTAAAAATATTTTACCAATAAATTACAAAATAAAACATATTATATTATTATATTTCTAATCTGAAAAAAATAATTTCAACGCATATCTATAATTATATAAAAAATACATATAGAATTATTTACACGAAAATTTGTCGAAAAGATTACTGTAATAAACCATTTTTAGAAATTAGTGTTATTATTTTATATTTGACGGAGCCATTTTTTATTTAATTTAAATTAAATAATTTAATATTTTTTTAGCAACAAACATAATAACTTTTTTTCAGCAAAACATAAAATAACATATATAAATAAAAATATTCCTAATATCCAATCAACATCGGAAACAACTTCACTTACTGCTAGCATTATATATGTTAGTAAAATGTAATTAAATAAAAAGCCTAAACTTCCTTTCCAGTATTCCCCTTTTCTACTTACATACCAAGTTCCAGTCAATAAGTATGCAAACGGTATTAATATTCCTCCAAAAACAAAATTAACAAGTACAGCCATTCCTTCTTCAAACATGTTTATAAATGGGTTGGGTAGCATAAACTCTCTTATAAGATAACTAAGGATATATGTTATTTTATACATATAATCATCTCCTTTATAATTTTAGTAAATATTATATCATAACCATAGAGTATATTTAATAAAAATTTACTTTAAAAAAAAAGAGATTTTAAATTAAAATAAGCCTCTTTATTAAAAAATATATATTTTTATTTATCATTTTTATTAAAATCTATCTTTAATATCTTACATTTTTTAGTTTTTGTATTTGTACCAACTGAATCTTCACTAGTTTCAAAATTCTTTTTAAATAATATATTTGTCATTATTTTTTTTACATTATGATAATGCATTCTATCAGTAAAACTTATTTTACAAACATCTTTAAAGTACTCATCTGATAAATTTTTCATAATATAATCAAAAACTTCTTCACTAATTCCATCATATTTTGCTAATTTATCTACTACTCCAAGTTTATTAGCAATGTAATATATTAGTTCTGTTTCACTAAAAATACTTTTTGTATCTTCCATATAATTATGTACTTTTTCAATCATTATATTATATCTTTTTCTTTCTTGTTCTTCATTATATTTATTCCAGTTTTTTTGAACTTTAATTATTTTATTTTTAAGTGGTAATAATAAATCTAAATGAGTCTGTAAATAAGATCCTAACATTTGATCATATAAACTTATATAATTAATCATAAAGTTATTTAATCCATACTCATTTATTCAGCAGTTTTGAAATTGTTATGAAGCATCACTTCTAAATCAATATCATATTCATTAAATATATCTTCTATAATATTTTCAGCATAAAAGTTTAGGACTAATTCACTACTATTATATAAATCAAAAATATATAAAAAACCCATACCTATTTCACTAGAAACATTTTCATCTTTAAGTTTTAATTTACCTAGCTCTATTTGCAATCTTTTTCTTTCGTAAATTGCCTCACTTATAAATTGATATTTAGTATTTTGTGTTAAATCTTTCATAATTAAAACTAGTTCTATTCTTTCTAATTCATTATTAGTATTATCTAAAAAATAATTAGCTACTGCCATAATAAAATCTATGTTATTTTTAAATTTTAAAATGATATATTTAACAAATTCATAATCTTTTTTTAATTCATCCGAACATAATTTATACATTTTTTCATCATTTGAAAAATCTATAACTTGTTTCATAAATGATTTATCATTTTCTAATCCATTTATATCGTACTCTTCTATATCATTTCCATTAATATAATTAATTATTAATTCTCTACTATATTTTTTCATTTTATTCTCCTTTACTTATATTTTTTTATTTTTGAATTTCTTAAAACTCTTAGACATTGTGCTTCGAGCTGTCTAGTTCTTTCTCTTGTAATATTATGTAATTTTGCTACTTCTTCTAATGTTTTTGGTATTCCATCATCTAAACCATATCTTTGATGAATTATTCGTCTTTGCCTATCATTTAATAAAACTTTATCAACATCTTGTACAAAAGTCTCAAAAAAAACTTTATTAATTATATTTTTTTCCATATCATAATCATCTAATAAATTATCAGATATTGTTTCTGTCATTCCTATATCAATTAACATTTTTAAATAATCATTTATTTTTGTTATACTTATTTCTAACTCTTCTGTTTTATCAAAGTTAAGATTATTATAAATTTTTTCTAATATTTTTATAGCGTTAAAATCTACATTATTTAATTCAATTGCATTTATCAATTCACAATATTCATATCTATTTTCATAAATAAATCTTATCATTGTATTATAATCAGTACTTATTCCTCTATTTTTTAGTGTTATGAAACATTTTAATAATTCAGCAAAGATATCAGCTGGCATATCAAAAATATCATTAACAATAATATCTGTTCCACTTAGATTTTTTAAAACTTCGTTAAAGTATGATCTATTAAATAAGTAAGAAAATTTTTGAACGTTTAATAAATCACCATTATAAATTTTCTTTATCCATATTTCATTATATGAACTTATAATATCGTTAATATCATATGAAGAGGACGTCATAATAGATAATTTGTTTCTACTTACATAATTATATACAACATATAATGTACCTAAAATTACTTTATCTAAATATAATTTTTTTAGTTTTTCATTTTCTACTGAAAATGCTTTCCTACAAAGCTCTTTTGCTTCTTCTATTTTTAATTTATCAAATTTTTCTATCTTTCTATAATATTCCTCTAATTCAAGATTAACTTTATTTATATTTTTCATAACAAATCCCCCTTTTCATCTTGTTAAATATTTCTCTTTTATTTTTCTTTCACTTTTTATACAACCATAGTAATTATCATTATCCGTATCATAATAAAATTGAATACCATTAGTTAATTCTAATGAAAGATTCCTTAACATTTTTAATTTTTCTTTTCTATCTTTATCACTTGTTGTTCCATAAACTCCTATACAAATATTTGAACCATTATTATGTAATGATATCAGATCATTTATATTACAATTATTTAATGGATTATGTGTTAAAAATAAATCATAGTCAGGAGTAAAAATAGACTTTTCTGTAATTACTAGTGGTGTATTATCAATAACTATCATTTCACTATTTTGACACCCAAGTGTTTCAGCAAATGGTGATACTACCATAATTGATTCTTTACCAAAACTATCATATTTACCTTTATTTAGCTCAATAGCTGTTTTATTAAATAAATTTACTCCTAAATAACTTAAATATTTACTATAATCTATAGTTTGTTTTAAAAGTGAGTATAACCATATAACAAAATTATTATCTTTCGTAATATTTAAATAGTCATATTCTTTCCCTATCGAATCACAATATTGTTTATATAAAAGTAATATATATTTAGATTTCATATTTCCTCCTTTTTAATTTTTCTTCCTTTGGATAAAGCACTAGTATTATATAGCAAATTATGATATAATTAAAATATATATTTTTTATATTAAATATAACTAATAGTTATAGGAGGAGCTTATGAATATAAATTTAGAATTATATAAAGTATTTTATTATGTTGCTAAAAACAAAAGTATTTCTAGAGCTGCTAATGAATTATTAATTAGTCAACCTGCAATTAGTAAATCTATAAAGACACTAGAAGATCAAATTAATACTAATTTATTTATTAGAAAAAGAGATGGTGTTGAATTAACAGAAGCTGGCGAAACAATTTATAAAAAAATAAAAGAAGCTATGGATTTAATTTATTCTGCAGAAAATGATTTAAAAAACTTAATAAATATGGAATCTGGTATTATAAATATTGGTGCAAGTAAAACAATTTTACATGAATTTCTTATGCCATATATAAACTCATTTCATAAACAATATCCAAAAATTAATATAAGAATTTTTACTAATAATCAAGCAGAATTAATAAAAAAAGCAAAAATTGGATTAATAGATGTATTATTTACTAATTTACCAGCTAATTTACCCAAAGAGTTTGAAATATATAAACTAATGGACTTACATGATTGTTTTGCAGCAAATAATTCATTTATACAATATAAAAATAAAAAAATACAGAAAAAAGATTTAGAAAATCTTCCGTTATTACTTTTAACAAAAGGTACAGCTACGAGAATTAGATTTGATGATTATTGTGTTCAAAATAATATTAAAGTTTTTCCAAAAATGGAATTTGGTAGTAATACTTTGATTAAAGAGTTTACTGAAGCTGGCTTTGGTATTGGTATGCTTACAGAAGAACATATTAAAAACGAATTAGAATCAGGTAGCCTATTTAAATTAAATATTAAACTTCCTTTAAAAAACAAATATTTAGGTATGGTATTGAATACAGATAGTAAAAGCCTTGTTTCTAAAAACTTTATTAAATATATAAAAAATAACATTAGCAACTAAACTAATGTTATTTTAATTTATTAATAATATTTTTTATCTATTACGACCTTTATTTTTTTTATCATTTAAAACTCGGATTAAATCTTTAAAGTAATTAATTAAATTAGTAAAATCCATTGCACCACTAAAATCTTCATATGCCTTTACAAATAACTCAAATTGTTCTTCATCACTAAATATTTTTACAGGAGAACTTCCACCATCTTCTTTTCCAACTACTCCAATTTTTTTCACTATAGCTGGTTTTGAATACCTAAATAAATCTTTTTTATGTTCACTGCTATCTATTTGTAATGTTTCTATATATTGATCATTTGGATTATTTACTAATCCAAAATAAGCCCACGGATATTTTTTAAATGTTTCTGCTCTAGAAACCATAGCAACTGTACTATTTGAATTTTTTGATAAAGTTTTTTGCTCACCAGATTGATATTTTCCTAATTTAGCCACTAAAGATACTTTTTCAAACGGTCCATATTTTAAAAATGTTTGTGATTTAGATCTTATCTTATAATAATTTAATAGTTGTGAAGTACTATCTTCTTGAAACTTATTTATTTGAAAATCTTTAACTGACATTATTTTTTTTATATAATCTTCACTATATTGTAACAAATCATTATTTCCATCAATATTTGTAAGAATCCAATGTAGAATATCAATCGAATTCATATTTTTATTTCCTGTTAATTTTTGAAATTCTGGGTTACTACTTAATTGTTTTGCAGTTACCCCTAATAAATGTAATAATTTTTTTTCCTTTATTTGAAAAATAAAATATTCACTTGTATCAGTATTATTTGTAGTTAATTCAGCAATTAATTCTTTGTTATTATATACTTTATAATAAGCTTGTACTGCTTCTTTCATTAATAATAAAGTTTTTTGAATTTCTTTTACCGTCATATCTATATTTGATTTATCATAAATTAAATATTGTCCATCTCTTTTTGTTGGTTCAACTAACTTTCTATGATATTTATCTGCAATTAAATCGTTTTTTCCTTCTTTTATCATTAATGATTCATAATATCTTTTAACACTAATAAAATAACTTTCTAATAATCCTTTAAAAGCAATGTCATTATCATATTTATCATTTCTTATCATATTATAATAATCACTTTCTTCTTCTAAAATATGGATAACATCTTCTATAGGATTGTTTATTAACAAGTATTCACAATCATATTTACCTTTTGATTTAAGTTCACTATTAATTATTGACATTACTTTTCTAAAATCTAATATTTGTTGCAATTTCATTTCCATTTCATTTTCCATTTTAACACCTCTATTTTTTATAAGTTATTTCTTTTTTTCATGCTAAATATCAAATATATTTTTATATATTCAAAACCTTTATTCATTTCATCATCAACAATAAATAGTTTTACTATAACGTATAGAAAATTTATTATAATGTATTGCATTATTTATTTTTATTCTAGCACATTTTTATATATTTATCTATATATTTTTATTTATATGAATTATTTATTAAGTAACTTTCTCTCTTCTTCAATTATCTTCTTATCATATCTAATAAATAATGGATTAATATCTTTAGATAAAATCACATCATTTATTCTTTTATAACTCCACTTATTAATACTATCATTTAAATAAATTTCTACAGTTTTAGTACTTTCTATTAAATAAGGCTTTAATAAATTATTTATATTTAATATTATATTTGAGCAATTATATAAAATATCTTCACATTTATTTACATTTTCTTTAGCTAGTTTCCATGGCTCATTTTCATCAAAATATTTATTAGAATAACTTATAAAATCAAATATTTTTGATAAACCATCCTTAGTGTTTCCATTATCAATATCACTACCAACAATATCATATAATTCTTTTAATTTATTTTCTATTTTTTCATCAATATTTCTACTATTTAACTTACCATCAAATGATTTATTTATAAACTGAAGTATTCTATTTACAAAATTACCCCATTTACCTAATAATTCACTATTAATAGAATTAATAAAATCTTCATATGAAAAATTAAAATCTCTTTTTTTAGGGTTATTAATACTAAAATAATATCTAATTGCATCCACTTTATAATTATCTAATAGATGTCTTAAAGTAATATAATTACCTTTACTTTTTGATAGTTTTTCTCCTTCTATAGTTATATATTCATCTGATATTATTTTATCAGGTAATTTATAATTATCTTTAGTTGCTAATAATAAAGATGGAAAAATAACAGTATGAAATGGAATATTATCTTTAGCATGTACTAAATATATTTTACTATTATCATTTTTCCAAAAATCTTCCCAATTCAAATTATTATTTTCAGCATATTTTTTACTTGCAGTAACATAACCCCATACATTTTCAAACCATCCATATATTTTTTTATCTTTAAATTCTTCAATTGGTATATCAATACCATACTTAAGAGTTCTTGATGCACATCTATCTGGTATTCCTTCATTTAAATATCTTTCTGTAAACTTAACTGCATTTTCTCTCCAGCAATTTTTCTTGTTTTCTAATAAATTTTTGATATCATTTTCAAAATAAGATAATTTAAAATATAAGTTTTTATTATCTTTATATGTTGTTTTATTTCCACATATTGCACATTTTGTTTCTTTTACTTCTTCTATTTTAAGTAAACTGCCACATTTTTCACATTCATCACCTTTAATTTCATTACCACACTTAGGACAAATTCCTATAATATAACGGTCTGCTAAAAAAAAGTTACAATGATTACAAAATAATTGTTTTTCAGTCTTTTCTTATAAATATGCATTCTTATAATATTTAATAAACTGTTTTTGAACAAACTTTTTATGATATTCATCATCTGTTCTATTATATAAATCAAAACTTATACCAAAGTCTTTAAAATCTTTAGAAAAATTTTTATGGCATTCATCTACTATTTCTTTTGGACTTTTGTTTTCTTTTAGTACTTTTATTTCAGTTGGTGTCCCATGACAATCTGTACCAGAAACTAAAATAACATTATTTCCTTTTAATCTATGATATCTTGCAATAACATCTCCAGGTAAACTACTTGCTGCATGACCAATATGTAACTTTCCGTTTGCAAAAGGCCAACTAATTCCTATTATAATATTCATAATATCTCCCTCTTTCTTAAATAAAAAAACTCCTAGAAACAATATGTCTCTAAGAGGTGAATATATTCACGTTACCACTCTTATTTATTAATATATCACTATATTAAACTCATTAACCTACTTATGTCTATGCATAGTTATAGGTATCTGCTATAACGGGCATTCCCGTAATGACTTACTATTAATTTCAGTCATTCGCCTTAAGGGCCATATTCAAAAAATACTTACATCCTCTTTTTCACCTAACAGAGTTTTCTAAAATGCTTTATATTTTTCTACTCTTCCTCGCAATGGCTTTGTGAATGAAAAAAATTATAACACTTTTTAAATTCTTTGTCAAAATTAATTTTAAAAATATTTATAATATTTGTGAATTTTAAAAATATTTATAATATTTTAAAAATATTTATAATATCTTTTTTACAACTACAATTTCTATATCTTTATCAAATTTTTTTTCATTATATCTATCAACTATTTTAAATCCTAATTCTTCAAATACTTTAATGCCACTTCTATTAGCTTCAAAATCATCATATATTTCCTTTATTCCATTTTTCTTTGCATAATCACACAATAATTTTAATCCAGCTTTTGCATAACCTTTTCCTCTATATTTTGCTTCAATTAAAATTCCACAATAATATTTATCTTCATTTTTATTATAATGATAGTTTATATATCCAATGTATTCATTAATACTTGTATCTTTTAAATATGCAAAGAATTTATTTTCTTTTAATCTTTTATCGTATGTTTCTTTCCATTTTTCTTTTGGAAAATCAATACATCCAGTATCATAATGATATCCACTATAACATACATTCCATTCAGCATTATAACTCATTGTATTTGAATCATTTTGTAATTTTTGTTCGTACCAATAATCTTCTAATTTTGGTATATATATTTCTAGAGGTGAATTTATTTTCATCACTTCCTATCTTCAATTTTAAATTTTTACTTTTAACCCAAGAACAAAATTATGATTTATCAGCCATTCATAAACATAAATTTTTTTGAATTAAAATTATCTATTATAATTGTTGATTTTTTTAAAACATTTTCTTTTATTTTACCTATTATGTCTTTATTTTAATCATACCCTTTAATATATTACTGCATTATATTCCATTGTTTCGGGGGCATTCATCCATACTTATCTATAATTTAATTCATCAATAGTTGGAATTTTTTAATAAATATTATTCAATATAATTTTATAGTATCTAGTTCCATTAACTTCGTTAATAAATATGCCACCATTATTTTCTATCACTTTCGCTGAAGCTATATTTCCTTTTGAAGATTGTCCATAAACTTCACTAAATCCTAATTTTTGAAGTTCTTTAAGTCCTAAAGAAAGCATTTTTGTAGCATACCCTTTTCTTCTATCAGATACTCGAACTTGATAATAAAAATTTCCAGACCATTTTTTCCAATTATCATCTATTTTAGTTCTTAAGCAAATAAATCCAACAGGGCTTTCATTTACGAACATTATATATGTAATTGTTGGAGTATCATCATATGTTACTTCATTATTTTTTCTTTTAATTTGTTTTACCATATATTCTTTAAATTCATCTTCCGATAATCCATATGCATCATTTGTTTGACCATTTTCTCCAGTTGGAATATCTTGATACATTTCATAAATCCCTTTGAACATATTCTCGTTTAATTCTACTAACTTATAACTCACTATGTTTCACCAACTATCTATTTTTTTAATTATCTTTGAAATTAAGCATAATCGTTTTGATATTACAAATAAATATATTTTTTATAATAAGATTTACCACTACAAATTTTACCACATATTAAATATACTTTTATCATAAAATCACTCCTCGTATAATATATTTTGTAAGTTAAAAATAACTTACAATTTAATATCTTTATAGTTAGTTTTTAACTAACAATTTTATTTATTGGCTGTGATACTCTAGTGTTAAAATATTATTGAA
>CALVXR010000013.1 GCA_944371445.1 uncultured Bacilli bacterium | reverse complement strand
AAATAACATTATTTTTTTCATAGCATCACCTAACATAATTATACCACTTTAGATGAAAAAAAAGAAGAATTACTTCTTCAATTTTTTAATATCCATTCTTCATATCCACCTTTTATATTGACCACTTTAAAACCTTGCTTTTGCAAATACATACATAAACTTATACTTTTTGTACCTTTTTGACAATAAATATAATATGTATCCAAATAATTTAAATATTTTTTAGGATATAGAATTAGCTTTTCATATGGAATGTGTATTGCTCCATTTATATGATTATCATTATATTTTTCTAATGAACGTACATCTATTATTTTTTTATTAGAATGTGAACTTATTAATTCTTCAATAGAAATACTTGATATCATTTTACTTCACCTAATATATTATATGAAGTAAAACATATTAGTATATGTTATTCGTCATCATCTGCAAAGAAGTCATCAAAGAATTGATCATCTGTTATATCATCAGTAAAGTTTTCTTTAATTTCTTTGTTATCAATTAAATTATTATTTTTATTATTATTTTGTTGTGTATTTATTTTATTAATTGTATTAAAATTATTGTTAAATATAGTATTTTCCAAAGTAATTTTATTTTGAGTTGAATTATCATTAACCTTATTATTTATTTCATTATTAGTATTAGATAACTGAATATCATTAATATTACTTTGTTTATTGATTATATCATTTACATTTGAAGATGTTATAACGGATTTATTTTCTTGTCCTATTTGATTATTATTTAATTTTGTTTCTATTTTTTCTTCTTTTATATTTTTTAATTCTTCTTTTTGCTGTTCTTCTTTCAATTTTTCTTGTCTTTCTTCCTCTTCTAATTCGGCAATTTTTGCATCTATTCTTTTAATTAAATCGTCTACATCAAATCCACCTGAAGAAGAATTATTAGAAATGTTAGGTTTTGGAGTATCAAATGGATTATTAAATGAAGGAATATTACCAGTTGGTGGTTTAGGAAGTCCGCTTGGCATACCAAATGGTGAACCTCCAGTACTTCCAGAAAAACCACCTGGGGTTGTACCAGAACTAAATGGTGATGAACCTAAAAGTTCTTTCATTTTAGCTTCTTTTTTTGCTTCTACAAATTTCTTCAAATCAAAAGTTTGAACAGGTTTTCTAACTCTTTCTGGATATGCAGCTTTGGGATATGTTTTTCCCCAATCCATTTCAAAGTTTGGAGTAAGTTTTGTTTTAAAAGGCATCATACGAATTCTAAGAACAATTATGTTCCACTGTGGTAATCTTTGTAGATCACTTACCGTAACTAATGGTGTTGATGCAGTTTTATCTTTCTCTTTAGATTTTACTTCACCACACATTTTGCTTATTTCTTCAAGTGCTGCAATTTCACTACTTATTAAGTATACAATGTTACCACAGTTACCTTTAATTGTTTCTCCATTTTCTTTTCCATAAACTTCATAAAGTTGAGCAAAGTTTTGGATAATAAAATTAAATCTTATATTTCTAGAACGAGCTGCTGTTACCATAGTTGTAACATCTTGAAGTGGTGGCATATTTGCAAATTCATCTAGAATGAAATTAGTTCTATGTGGAAGTTTTCCACCAGATTCTTGAGCAACCGATATTAAAGTTTCATAACATTGTTTTAAGAAAATTGTAACAAGTGAATGATATGTTGTTTTTTCATCTTGTATTATTATAAATACTGCTGTTTTTTGTCTACCTATATCTTTCATATCAAAATCACTATGAGAAAGCATTTCTGATAAATTTTCACGAGTTGCGAATAATTTTATTTTTTGTCTAAATACAGATAAAATAGATCCTTTTGTTTCGTTTGGTGCGTTGATTGTTGATGATACATTTATAAATGCAGCTGATGTTGGATCTTTATAACTAAAATATTCTTTCATATAATTAGATCCCATAAATTTATCTTCGCCAACAGTTGTCATCAAATTAATACTGTTTAAATTTATTTCTTCTTCTTTTGCATCTTCAAATAAAGCTTGTGAAAGTCCAGCAAAATAGTCAGCAGATGTTTTTTCCCAGAAAGGGTCATTATTTTTAGCACTTTTATCATATAGAATATTAAGAGCTAAGTCATCAAGTAATTCTGTTGCCTTATCAGAATTTCCTTCTTTATATAACTTATATGGTAAAGATAATGGATTCCAAGAGTTACCATGTAAAGGATCTCTAAAATTTAGTAATACAATATTATATCCACGTTCTTTTAACATTTCCGCAGTATCTTCATATATTTCACCTTTTGGGTCTGTTATAATCATTGACTCATCATGTTTAGATAAATTTTTTACCATTGGAAAAACTGTTGTTTGAGTTTTACCAGCACCAGTTGAACCTATAATTAAGTTATGATATCCCCCATTATCAACCCAAACACCTTTTTTATTCATAATAAGTGGTATTCCACCTGCATCATTATGTTCTGCAGTAGGATCAATTTTAACTAATTCATTTTTCATTTCCTTATCGGTAGCCCATCTTGCATATCCTTTATCTTTTTTTGGATCGGATGTTATACCAAATCCTTTTTCCCTATCAAAGAAATAATTAGATACACTTGATAAAAGTCCTATTATAATACCTATGAAAACTACCATTGTAGGTGCAAAATACTCAGAGGAAAATGCTGGGAATGGATTTAAACCATGAAATACACCTATACTAGCAAATGAAGAAACATTAAGAACAACAATTGCTGAAAAATAAAGTAAAAATATACAAAATATTCCAAATATTAACCAATCTTTTGGGTCTGCTCTAAATTTGAATTTCATAAAAATCCTCCTCTCATAATAAAGTCAAGTATTTTCTATACAAAACTTTATAATTTTTTATTTTTTTATTTATTTCAGTTATTTTTTAACTGATTTTTATTTCTTTTATTTATATTTACGCATAATGAAAATTGT
>CALVXR010000012.1 GCA_944371445.1 uncultured Bacilli bacterium | reverse complement strand
ATTAAGAAAAGGACTTATATAGGTCGGCCTTTTTTCTGACAGTTGAAATTTGTAAATGTTATTATATATTAGTTTTAGAAAGTTTGCAAGTTAGGTTGCGGACGCAGTCTGCCGTATGATATAATATTTTTTAGAATAAGGGGTGACTAATATGAACTGTCCAAATTGTGGTTCTTATATGGATAAAGATGATGTTCAATGTGTAAGATGTGGGTGGCTTAATAAAAAGTCTCCTATTAATCATAAAAAAACAAAAGTAACTGAAGATCCATACTTAAAAGCTTTTGTTGGAAAAAATTTACATGACTTTAAAACTAAAGATGTTAACCTTCCTTTCATAATATTGGGACCAATTTATTATTTTTATAGAAGAATGTATATAAAAGGTTTTATTTATTTAGCTTTTCAAAACTTATTATTACTAATACTTATAAAAGTATCATTTATTAATACATTTATAATATTAATTTTAATCAACTTTTTAGTTTCTATTAAAGTAAATAAAAGTTATTTAAACTTTGCTGAAGATAAAATATATCATATAAATAAAAAATATGATGACTTTACCAGTACACAAAGATTAATGATTTGTGAAAAAAAAGGAAAAGGAGATTATTTATTTATTTTAATAGCAATTTTAATTGAAGCTTTACTAATATTTATTTTCTCTATATTTTATAATTATTATATAGATTTATTTGAAAATAAAAAAATAGATAATAAAGAAACTACAGAAATAAAAGAAAATAAAACTTTAGTAGAACTTGCTACTAGAAATGCTGAAGGTATAATAAATACTATTGAAGTAAATTATATAGCAGATCCTAGTATAAAAACAAATCAGAAATATGAAGCTAAAACTTTAAATACATCAGGAGTTACAATAAAAAATGGTTTTTATGAAATAAATAATTCTATAGTGTTATTAACTGATGTAGAATTTGATATGCAAAATCATACTTTTATTTGTTCTGGATCTAAAAATAATATAAAATGTAATACAAAAACTACACCATAAATGTGTAGTTTTAATTTAGCTTTTTTAAACTATTTACTATAATTTGATATTTATTTAATCTTTTCTCTACTTTTCCATTAATTAATAGTATATCCCCTACTTCTACAGGATATTCTTTATATTTTTTAGGAAACATAACAACATCTATACTGTTTATTTCATCACTACCTGTTATAAAACACATTTTTTCATTATTTTTAGTGTTTATTTCTTTTATATTACTAACATATATAATCGTATTTATTTGTTTATCAAAATATAAGCTTATATCTTTAAGTGCTATATTTTGACTATATTTATGTATATAATCAGTTATCGGATGATTACTTAAATAAAAACCAAATACTTCTAATTCTTTTTGCATAATAGTATTTTTACTATATTCTACTCTATCTATTAATTCTGGCTTAAGTGCATATTCATAAGATAAATCTTTAACTAACTCAGCATAATTGATAAGAATATCAAGACAGTCTATTAAAGTCTTTTTAAAATATCCAAAACTATCTAAAGCTCCTGCGTATATAAGTGACTCTAATACCTTTTTACTAACACTTCTACAGTAACATCTAGATATAAAATCAAATACGCTTTCAAAAGGCTTTTTTTCTCTTTCTTCTATTATAAATTTAACTGCACTTATTCCAACATTTTTAATACCTGTAAGTGGAAATCTAATACTACCATTTTCGATAGTATAACTTTCGTAACTATAATTTACATCTGGTAATAATATTTTTAAATTATTATTTTTACTTTCGTATAAATAATCTTTTGTTTTATTTTCATTTCCTATTACTGAACTAAGTAAATTTTTCATAAAATATGCAGGATAATATGCTTTTAGGTAAGCTAGTCTATAAGCAATCATAGAATAAGATACAGAATGTGCTTTATTAAATCCATATGAAGCAAATTTAAGTATTAAATCATATACTTTAGTAGCAGTTTCTTCACTATAACCTCTATCTTTACTTTGAGATATAAATTTATCTTTTTCTTTAATTAAAATACTTTCTTTTTTCTTACTCATAGCTCTTCTTAATACATCTGCTTCTCCATAAGAATAACCTGCCATTAAACTAGCTATTTGCATGATTTGTTCTTGATATACAATAATACCATATGTAGGCTTTAAGATATTTTCTAAATCTTTATGAATGTAATCTATTTTAGTTACATCGTTTTTTCTTTCAATATAAGTATCAATATTATCCATAGGTCCTGGTCTATATAAAGCTATAGCCGCTACTATTTCATCAAATTTATTAAGTTTAAATTTTCTTAAGAAATTTTTCATTCCTTCTGATTCAAACTGAAAAATTCCTGTTGTATTTACTTCTTCAAATATTTTTAAAGTTTTTAAATCATTAATAGGTATTTTAGATATATCTAAATTTACATTTTCACATTTATTAATATCATCTATAATATTATGAATTGTACTTAAAGTAGTAAGCGCTAAAAAGTCCATTTTTAAAAGTCCAATTTTTTCTAAATATTCCATTGAATAAGCTGTAGTATAAAAGTCATGTGATTTATCAAGTGGTATTATTTTATCTAAATCTGTATTTGACATAATAACACCTGCAGCATGAATAGATGTATGTCTTTTTAATCCTTCTATTTTTAGTGCGACTTTATATAGTTTTTTTATTTCTTCATTATCATTAATATATTTTTGTAAAATTTTATTTTCATTATAATTTTCTATTAATGTTTTACTAGCATCTATTTTTTTACAAATAAAATCTACTATATTAAGTTCTATATCCATTACTCTAGCAACATCTCTAATTGCTTGTTTTGATTTCATAGTACCAAAAGTAATAATAGGAGCAACTTTTTTAAGTCCATATTTATTTATACAGTATTTTATTACCTCATCTCTTTTTTGATCTTCAAAATCTATATCTATATCTGGCATAGTTATTCGCTCTGGATTTAAAAATCTTTCAAATAACAAATTATATTTTATAGGGTCTATTTCTGTTATATTTAAGAAATAAGAGACTAAAGAGCCAGCAGCACTTCCTCTACCAGGACCAACATATATATTGTTTTCTTTTGCGTATTTTACATAATCCCACACTACTAAGAAATAATTACAAAAATTCATTTTGTTTATTATATCTAATTCATATTTTAATCTATCTCTATATATTTTAGGAACACTATTTCCAAATATTTTTTTAACTCCATCTATACATAGTTTTTTTAAATAACTATAACTATCTAAATTATCTGGGCAATTATAAACTGGTAATAAATTATCTTTAAATTCTATTTTTACATTACAAAGAGATGTAATTAAATAGTTATTTTTAGAAAATTGATTATTATCTAATATTAAATGATTTTCTATAACTTTTTCATTTACTAATAAACTACCTTTTTTAATTGCTTCTAAATACTCTAAATATTTATTATCTTCTTTTACTAAACATTTTGTTTCTCTTAAATATATAGCATTTTCACCTAATTCTTTTTTTTCTAAATTATTACTATATTCTATAAAAATGTTTTCAAAAAAATACATTTCCTTTTCTATATTTTTATATTTATAAGGAATAATTAATATTAAATTAGATGAATATTTTTTTAATGTATCGTAAGTTATTTTTTCACTAGAATTTATTGTACTTAATTTTACTAAATTTTCATATCCTATATTATTTTTAGCATACAATATTAGTCTAGTATCTTCTACTTCTATATTAAGGCCTATAACGGGTTTTATATCATTTTTAATACACTTTTCATAGAAATCTATAACATTATACATATTATTATCAGTTATAGATAATGATTTTAAATTATTATCTTTAGCAAACTTAATAAGTTTATCCACAGTTATTAAACTCGTAAGTAAACTTGCATCTGTAACAATAAATAAAGGAGTATAATGCATAGAAATCACCTCTATATATAATATACTACAAAACATATGTTTTTAAAAGAAAAAACTAGTAACACTAGTCCTTTTCATTTAAATTATTAATTATTTCTTCTTGTTTTTGCATTAATCTATATTTTTCTCTAATACCTAATTCTTCTTCTTTAAATTCATCTTTTTTTATAGCTTCGCCAGTTTCAAGTAAATCTTCATAAGAAATTATACTGTTATTTTCTTCTATTATTTTTTTTATTGCTTCTTTTTTACTAAGTTTATATATAGAAGCATTTCTAAGAATATTTTTTATTACACCTTGACAGAATGTATAATAACTTTTTAAAGCTTCCTCTGATGAAGGAAAATTAAGTGTTTCCATATCATACATTTCTAATTTACTATTAAGCTCTAAAAGCATATTTTTACTTATATCCTCTTTATACGGATTATTAACAATATTACAAAGGCTCTCTAAAATTCCATCCATGTTTTCACCTTCCCGTTTATTATAATACTTATTTATAGTATATGAATTAAAAAGTCTTTTTTTCTAAAACTAACTTTATTATATAAAATATATTTATTTTATGTCAATTATTATTGTAAACTAAAATAATTTATTTACATACATTTTTATTATAAATTAAGATAAAAATACACTAAAACATTTGACTTATTTATAAATTTATGATAAAGTTATAAAGCAAGGAAAAAAATTAACTTTATAAAAGGAGGAATAAATATGGCAATTAAAGTAACAGGTAAAAAACCATTATTTGGAAACCGTAGATCACATTCTTGTAAAGCTACAAGACATGCACAAAAACCTAATGTACAAACAGTTACTCTTGAAAACGGTTTAAAAGTTAGAATAAGTGCTAGAGAACTTAGAACTCTTAAGAAAAATGATAAATTAGCAGCATAAAATAGGTTTTACCTATTTTTTTGTATATTAAAAACTTTAAAGGTGGAGTAAGCCTTTAAAGTTTATTTTATTATAAAACTGATTCCGTTTTTTTCGTTTTTAACTGATATTTCATATCCTAGAAGGAGGACTGTCTTTTTTACTATGGAAAGACCTAATCCAAACTGACCTTTAATACCTTTTTTGTACGGAGTAAATACATTATCTAAGATATTTTCATCTATATTTGGACCATCATTGAAAAATGTTATTTTATTATTTTTAATAGTTATATTTATTTTTTGGTGTGCATATCTTATAAAATTATTAAAAATATTATCAACGATAGCTTCCCACATATCATAATTTCCCTTAAAAACAGTTTTTTTATCAGCTATATTTATTTTCCATTTTATTTCTGGTCTTTGTATTTTAAATTTTTCTATTGATGAATTAAGCACTTCTGTTATATCTATTGTTTCATCTTTTATTTTATTATTTTCTTGTATATAATTGAGTTTATTTAAGTATAGTAAGGAGTGTACTTTTATTTCTAATTTTTTTATTTGTTCTTTTACAACTTTCATAGCAGTCGCTTCATCTTCAATACCATCATCAACCGCTTCTATATAAGATTTCATTACAGTGAGAGGAGTTTTGAAATCGTGCGATATATTTTGATACATCTGACTTCTATATTTTTCGTTTTCTTTTAGATATGTTTTCATATCATCAATAGCTACAGATAGTGCTTTAAATTCATCATCGATATGATATTCATAGGTATCTTTATATTCATCGTTGTCAAGATTATCTATTTTTTCTTTTAGGTGACCGATTTTAAGAACTAGTCTTCTAGACCAAAGTAGAACTAAACCAATTACTAATAGGAGTGTAATAAATAGTATTGGTAGTATAGCGAAGAGAATATCATTTTTTATTTGTTCTATATATGAGTCACCTGTAAGGGCTATTTTTACAATTTCGTCTTCGTATGAAGTGTTATAGTAATATGTTTTTCCTAAATATTTAAATTTACCATAGGATTTATTTATATTCTTTAAAATTTGATTGGGCGAAGTTTTTATTACTGTTTGCAAATTATCAGAATATATTATTTTATCATCACTAGTTATATACAAATAAGCTATATCAGTTTCGATTTTTCTATTATCAAAATCGCTTTCTATTAATAATAGTGGTTCTTTTAGATACTGATAAATGTTCTTTTCATATATAGGAAGTAATGCTTTAGGTATTAATATTCCAATACTTATAAATATAAGTGAGAATATTATTATAGCTATAGATAATAGTTGCTGTGATAGGTTTCTTGTATATGTTTTCATTATGTTAATCTATAACCAAATCCATAAATAGTATTTATATGAAGTTTGGGCATTTTTTTTCTAAGTCTTCTAACTAAATCATCTACAACTCTATCACTTCCAAAATAATCTTCTCCCCAGACGTGTTTTAACACATCTTCACGGCTAAATGATTTATTTTTATTGTTTATAAAAAGTAATAGCAAATCAAATTCTAATGTTGTTAAATTTAATTCTTTATCATCTTCAAAAACTAATCTTTTATCAATATCTATTTTATAATTTTCATATTCTTTTATATTTGCAATGTTTTTATAGACTCTTTCTATTATTCGGTTAACTCTAAGTACTAATTCTTTAGAAGAATAAGGCTTAGTAATATAATCATCACTTCCTAATTCTAAACCGATAATTTTATCTATATCTTGATCTCTAGCAGATGTAAATATAACCGGTACATTTTTATCTGTTTCTCTTATTTTTTTTATGATATCATATCCAGTTATATTATCACCAAGCATAATGTCTAAGATCCATAAATGAACTTCATTTCCTATATAGTTTATCGCGGCATTTCCCTCATAAAAGTTTACTACTTCATAGTTCTCGCGTTCTAAATAAGATTTAATTAAGTTATTTAAGTTTTTTTCGTCTTCTACCAAACAAATTTTATACATTTTTACACCTCGTTAGTAGTATAACATTATTTTCTTATTTTTTCTACATTATCACTTCCTTTCTTTTTTTATTAGGAGTGTATTTTTATATATTGTTACTATTATTATCTTGTTTTGTGATTATTTTTTTCTTTATATCACCTCCTCTTGTAATTTCATTATAGAATATAAATATGTTTAAATTATGCGAAAAGTATGGGAAATTATGTAATGAAAAAAGTAATGAAATTAATCATTACTTACATTGATAAACTATATGGCTTTGTCATTGTTCCCTCGCCTGATTTTATTTTGACATTTGATTTTAGAGTGACAACTGGGCGGACTGCAAGCCAATAGCCGCCAGCATAGAGGCCGCTCGCATTGCCGCTGTTGCTCACATGCGACACAATAGAAGAAGAGCCCGTCCATCTATTTATATACCAATATGTCATATTTAAATCATTTCCTGAGTACATCTCTCCCCAGGTTGGTAATGCTACTTTAGCTGTTACTTTTCCATCATTTGTTGTTCCTGGATATGTTCCTGTTTCATTATTATTTAAGTTACTATAGTCTTTTTGATATCCTCCTGTGAATCTTTCATATTCTGTTTCTTTTATCATATTTTTTACGCTATCTGAATACCAATTATATATTCCATTGCTACTACTATTTAAATAATCTCCTATATTTATACTATTTTGATATTTGTATTCACCTGTTACACCATTTACTTTAAATATATTATTATTTGTACATCCTGATAAATACCATTTTTCTTCTGATGCTTCATAATAACATCCATCTGTACTTACCTTATAATAATATGGTACATAAACTCCATAATTAACAGCTACTGTACTTGGTAAATTTCTTAGTACATCTGCTCTTTCTACTTTTACTGTTCCATCTGCATTTTTATTTACTACTCTATATCTTACTTTATCCTTTGTTGTGTTATATTTAAGGTCACGGGCTATATATTCACTTGTAAATGTATTTGGATTATTACTTTCATCTAGGTATACATAATCTCCTACTTTAACACCATTTATTTTTGAACCATTACTTGCTTTTCTTTCATTTAATAGTATATATGGATTTGCTTTTGTTCCTTCTCCTTCTTTTACTACTGAACTCCCATCTATACTTATTACCGGTCTTACTCCATGTCCGTCTCCTTTTACTGTACTAAACGTACTATTATTACTTGTTATGTAACTTGTTGTATACCACTGTATCCAGTTATGTAAGTTATTATAAGCTGTTATTGTCCATTCAAATTCATCTTCATCTAAATATGATCCTCCATTATATATAGGTGTATTCCCGTTATTTGAATATACATAATCTTCAAAACTCATTAATCCTACTTTTTCACTTATTTTATTTTGACAACTATTTATCGGTGTATGTGAGTTAACTTTAAGTATATTATAACCATTATCTGTTATAGTTTCACTGTTTGTTTCTACTTTGTCTAAACAAAAATTAGTATCTCTTATTAAGTCTTTTCCTTCTAAACTAGCATAAAAAACTTCATTTAACCACTTTTTTACCCAGCTACTATTATAATCACTTGTTTCTCCATATGCTATGCTTGTTATACTTTGAGCTGTTATTAATTTTATAGTATTATTTGTATCATTTGTCTCAAGTACTTGCCATAGCTGTCCCATATACCATACATAATTTTTCATGGTTAGTTTTTCTGATTTTTTACCGATTACTTTATTTACTATTTCACCATTTACTTTAACATTTTTTACTATATGAGCTGTATCTTTTTCTATTTCTTCTTTTAAACTTATAGTCTTACAATCATTTTCATTATAATCCAGTATTGTTACTTTTTCACTTGCCCCATCTTTCTTTGCACACCATTTTTTATCTTTATCAAATAATGTAAATGTTATATTTCCTTTTATATCTGTACTTGCTGTACCACCAGCTGGTTGCTCTCCAGAAAGTTTTAAACCGCTATCTGGAAATGTAAAAAATTTTGTTTCTTTTGTATCTCCATTAGCTACTCTTTCCATATATTCTAATCTTAGTCCATCTAGTACTCCATATGCTGTATTTTCAAATGCTTTTTTTCTTGCATTTTCTATTACATTTATTATTGCTGGGGTTGCTATTAAGGCGATGATTGCTAATATTACTATAACTGCTAGTAGCTCTATTAATGTAAATCCCTTTTTATTTTTCATAACTAATGACCGTGTAAATTTAACTGTGTAAATTCATTTTTAATAACTTACCTTTATACACTTGTCTACTATATAAAGTATAGCATATTTTTTTCTATATTTCTATATATTTTTCTACTCTTTCTCCAAATAT
>CALVXR010000011.1 GCA_944371445.1 uncultured Bacilli bacterium | reverse complement strand
TCAAAAATATAATAACACATGGGTTACAATCTGTACCATAAGTTTTACTATTTTTACTTATAAAATAGAATAAATAAAAAATAGTTAATGTAAGTAAAATAACACTTACAAAAACTATTATACGAGGAGGTAAAATATGAATAGATTAAAAGATAAAGTTGCTATTGTAACTGGAGCAGGTGCTGGAATGGGTAAAGAAACAAGTATTCTATTTGCTAAAGAAGGAGCTGCAGTAGCGGTATTTGAAATTAATGAAGCTAATGGTGAGGAAACAGTAAACGAAATTATTAATTTTGGAGGAAAAGCAAAATTTTGGAAAGTTGATGTTTCAAATGAGGAAAATGTAAAAAATGCTATTAATGAAGTAAAAAATACTTTTGGGAAAATAGATATTTTAATTAATAATGCAGGTATAACAGGAGTTGATAAGAAAACTCATGAGTTAACAGCCAAAGAATGGGATGAAGTATTTAATGTAGATGTTAAGGGAGTTTTCTTTTGTACAAAATATGCAGTTCCACATATGATGGAGAATAAAAGTGGAAGCATTGTTAATTTATCTTCAATTTATGGAACTTTAGGTTCACATGAATTAACACCTTATCATGCTGCTAAGGGAGCTGTTTTTGCTATGACAAAACAGGATGCATTAAGTTATGCTAAAAATAATATTAGAGTAAATTCTATTCATCCAGGGACAATAATGACTCCACTAGTAAAAGAATTAGGTTCTAGAATGGAAGGTGGTTTAGAAGCTTATAATAAAATTATGAGTGAAAAACATCCAATTGGACATGCTGGAGAACCTATTGATGTAGCATACGGTTGCCTTTATTTAGCAAGTGATGAAGCTAAATTTGTTACAGGTGCTAATCTTTATATAGATGGCGGATATTCTGCAATGTAAAAGAGCTAAATTGCTCTTTTTGTATTGATAAATTTAAATATGTAAATAATAATTATAAAATCATATTTTTATTATAAATAATATTATGAAAGTTGGTTATATAATATATACTATATATTTGTTTAAACAATTGCTTATTTTACTTATTTATAGTATAATTATATTTGCTTATTTATAAACTTAAATGGAGGAATTATTATGATAGAAAGATTAAATGCAATTGAAGAAAAATATAATAGTTTAACAGAAGAACTTATGAAACCTGAAACTTTATCTGATATAAAAAAAACATTAGAACTTACTAAAGAGCAAGCCGAACTAAAAGAAGCATATGAAATATATCAAAAATATAAAAAAGTACTTGATGATATAGAAGGTGCTAAAGAAATGTGTAAAGATAAAGATTTAGAAGAATTTGCTCGTGAAGAACTTGAAAAAGCACAAACTGAAAAAGAAGCTTTAGAAAAACAAATAGAAATAATTTTACTTCCAAAAGATCCTAATGATGGAAAAAACGTTATTGTTGAAATAAGAGGAGCCGCTGGTGGAGATGAAGGAAATATTTTCGCTGGTGACTTATATGAAATGTACCGTAAATTAGCTGAAAAAGAGGGATGGAAAATAGAACTTATGGAAGAAGAAAAATCAGAAGCAGGAGGATATTCTTTAATAAGTTTTATGGTAAAAGGAGAAAATGTTTATTCTAAATTAAAATATGAAAGTGGAGCACACCGTGTACAAAGAGTTCCTGTTACTGAAACACAAGGAAGAGTTCACACTTCAACAGCTACTGTACTTGTAATGCCAGAAGCAGAAGAAGTAGACTGTGAACTTGATATGAATGAAGTTAGAATAGATATTACAAGAAGTAGTGGTTGTGGTGGACAAGGAGTTAACACAACAGACTCAGCTGTTAGACTTACTCATATTCCAACTGGGTTAGTTGTATATTCACAAACTGAAAGATCTCAAATCAAAAACAAAGAAAAAGCTATAAAAATATTAAAAACAAGATTATATGATTTAAAACAAAGAGAAAGAGACGAAGAAATGGGTGCTGAAAGAAGAAGTAAAATCGGTACTGGAGATAGATCAGAAAAAATAAGAACATATAACTATCCACAAAATAGAGTAACAGATCATAGAATAGGATTTACTTTAAATACTCTAGATAGAGTTATGAATGGAGATATAGATAAAGTAATAGATGCTTTAATAACAGAAGATCAAAATCGTAAATTAAGAGGAGAAGAATAATTGTCAAAAGAAGTAGAATATATAAAAAAATACTTAGATAAATCTTTACATAAAGAAGCAATAGAAAAATTAAAAAAAGGTATTCCAGTTCAGTATATAGTAGGTAATGTAAACTTTTATGGATATACTTTTAAAGTAAATGAAAATGTTTTAATACCAAGGTTCGAAACAGAACTATTAATTGAAAAAACAATAAATTATATCAAAAAATACTTAAATGAGAATATAAAAATAGTTGATATCGGAACAGGTAGTGGTGCTATCGCTATTACTTTAAAAAAAGAATTAGAAAACTCTTTAGTAACAGCTACTGATATTAGTAGTAAAGCTTTAGAAGTGGCTATTGAAAATGCTAGAGATAATAATGTTAATATAAATTTTATAGAAGGAGATTTACTTTCACCTTTAAAAGAAAAATATGATGTAATTATAAGTAATCCTCCTTATATTGCATATGATGAAGAAATAGAAGAAATAGTAAAAAATAATGAACCACATCTTGCCTTATATGCTGAAGATGAAGGAATGTATAATTATAAAGAAATAATTAAAAATGCAAAAAAATATTTAAATGATAAATTTATAATAGCTTTTGAAATAGGTTATATGCAAGGTGGTAAGTTAAAAGAATATGCAAAAAAATATTTTAGTGAAGCAGAAATAAAAATAGAAAAAGACTATAGTGATAAAGATAGATTTATGTTTATTATAAAAGGCTAATAGGCCTTTTTGTTTTATTGATTATAAATATAAAGTTTGTTATAATTATAAAAAGGATTTGGTGCTATGATAAAACAAAAAATAAGAAAAAATTTAAGTAAAGTAAAAAGAAAAGTACTAGCTAGAAGATATAAAAAAATAAAAGAGTTAGAAACTAAAAGTTATTTACTTTCATTAGTAAATGATAAATATAGAGAAAGATTAAATACAACTATAAAAAAAATAGAAAACTCTAGTGATGATTATATAGTATTTTATAATAAAGATTGGTTTGGAGTAAGTAATGCTACCATAGAACTATTTAAAAATCCAGTTGATTTAGGAGAAATATTAGATGAAAATGATATAGAAAAAATAGCTACTATTATAATAAATAAAAATTTTAAGCAAGTAATTTTTTCTTCATTTGCTATTAACTGGAAAAAACTTTGTATTTTACTAAAACAAAAAAATAAAAATATAAAAATTAAAACTTTTTGGCATGGATCACATTCTCAAATACTAGATACTTATAGCTGGGAGCGTAATAAAGAAATAATTGATTTACATAAAAATAAAATAATAGATGTTATGGGAACTTGTAAAAAAACTTTACTTCCTTTTTATGAATATATGGGATATAATGCTTCTTTCTTAACTAATAAAGTAGATGTAAAAATAGAAAAAGAGGAAAAAAATACAAAAACAACAATAGGTTTATATGCTGCCAAATGTAGTGACTGGCGAAAAAATATGTATACCCAAATGCTAGCAGTAAGTTTAATGGATAATGTAACTCTTGATATGGTTCCATTAAATGATGAAGCGATTAGTTTTGCTAAAAGTATAAATTTAGAAATAACTGGTGAAAAAAATAATATAAAAAGGGAAGAACTTATTAAAAGAATGAGTAAAAATGATGTTAATTTATATGTTACATTTTCTGAATGTGCACCTATGCTTCCACTTGAAAGCTTAGAAGTAGACGTTCCTTGTATTACTGGTAATAATCATCATTATTTTGAAAATAATAATTTAAAAAAACATTTAGTAATAGATAATGAAGAAGATGCTTTTGATATAAAATTAAAAATAGAAAATGCCATAGAAAATAAAACAGAAATAATAAATGAATATAAAAAGTTTAGAGAAGAAAATTTAAAAGAAAGTGAAAAACTTATAAAAGAATTTTTAGAAAAGTAGGTGATAAAGTGATAAATGAAGAATTAATTTATAATTTAGATTATATAACTATAGTCCCAAATAATTCAGATTATTTAGAATTAATAAAATATTCTATTAAAAATGTTATCACTTTTTCAAGTGAAAGTGATATTCAAAAAATAATGAATTTCACTTCAAAAAATAGTGTTAAAGAAATAATATTTGTAGATTATTTAACTGAATATGATGAAATAATAAAAAATATAGATAAAAATATATTAATAAATTTTGTTTTTACATATAAAGCATCATCTTTTTCAGATTATAATATTATAAATATGTATAATTCTATCGTAAGTTTACTTAATAACCAAAAAATAAACAAATTAGCTTTTATAGATAAGGCATTATATGAAAAATATAAAACAATATATAACAACATTTATTATTTAAAATTAGATATAGAAAAAACAAATAAGCAATTAAAACAAAAAAATTATATTGGTATTTTAAATAGTGATAAAGATCCAAAACATAGTTTTTATAATGAGTTAAGTGCTGTTAAAATGATTGGAAAATATAAAGTAAAACTAAATAATATTACAGAAGAGACTAGTAACTTTTTAAAAATATTTAATATTAAAAATAAAAAAGTATCTAAAGATAAATTATTTATAAATAACATAATCAATTTAGATATTAATTTTTCAAGTACATCACAATATAATTTTTTAAAGAGTATGGATAATGAAACTCCTTGTATAATTGGTAATAATGATTTAAATCTTCCTTTTGAACTTAAAGATGATTTAATGGTTAAAAGTGATGACAATATAACAGAAATAAAAGAAAAAATAGAAAATGCAATAAAAAATAAAGATGAAATATTAAAATTGTATAAAGGTTTTAGGGAAAACTATTCTAAAGAAAGTAGAAAACTTGTAAAAGAGTTTTTAGGTAAAGACTTAATAGAAGAAAATAATGATTTATTACTTTCTGTAATAATGCCAGTTTACAATGTAGAAAATTATCTTGAAGCATCATTAAAATCATTAATAGATGCTAAAATAGATAATATGGAAATACTTATTATTAATGATGGCTCTAAAGATAAAAGTGAAGAAATAATAGAAAAGTATTTAAAAAAATATCCAAATTTAATAAGATATATAAAACAAGAAAATCATGGTATTGGATATACAAGAAATATTGGAATTAATAATGCTAGAGGGAAATATATTTCATTTATAGATTCAGATGATATTATAGATAAAAACTATTATAAAGAATCATTATCTTATTTAAATGATGATATAGATGTAGTTTTATGTAACTGGCTTACTATCTATTCAAAAGAAAATACTAGTGAAACATATGCTAGTGATAGAATATTAAAAATAAATAATAATTATAAAAAAATACTTTATTCAACTATTATGGCATCACCTTGTAACAAAATTGTAAAAAAAAGTTTATATAATAATATTGATTTAAAATTTGTTGAAGGACATAAATATGAAGATTTAGGAACCATACCAATTATAATGCTTAATGCAAGTAAAATAAAATATATTGATAAACCATATTATCATTATATAATAAGAAAAGGTTCTATTATGAGAACTAGCATTGGTTTTGATATGATAGATATTATTAAAATACTAGATGAAAGAATAGAAAAATATGTTAATTTTTCTAAAGAAGATTTAGAAGAGTTTAGATATTATACATATTTATTTAGAATTGAAGAAAGTATTATTAACGAAATATATAAAATGGATATAAATGAAAGAAGTCAATATATAGATTATATGTATCAAAATATTTTAGAAATATTAAATAAATTATTTAATTCTAAAATATATAAAGAATTTTTAAATAAATTAGATGATAAAAGAAAAGATTTTTTATTAAAAAGAAATAAAGCAATTATAGATAGAGAGTTTAGTGAATTTATAGATAACAATGAAATGATAGAATTTAAAGCAATAAGAATTTTATATGATAGAGATAATTGGTAAATAAAATAAAAAATTAAAAATTTAATAAAAGTAAAAATAAATAATAGCAAAATTATAGAAAGAAGATATAGATATAAGAAATCTTCTTTTTTTATACAAAATTATAAGCAATTATACATATTTTATTTATTATTTACAATATTACAATATCTTTATAAACTATTTTTTGATATAATAAAAAAGGTGGTAGTATTATGGACAAATTACAAACATTACTTATGCAAATAAGATTAGAAGATGAATATAAGAAATATTTTGAAAATGGAACATTAAATAGAATAATCGGATCTAGAGATAAAACAAAATATAGATTTGAAATAACATTAGAAAATTCTATACCATTAGAATTGTATGAGTATTTTAATGAAAAATTAAGTGATGCTTTTCCTAAAATAGAAAAAGTAGATGCTTCATTTACTTATGAAAACATAAGTGAAGAACATTTAAAAGAATACTACTTTTATTTTATAAAAAAATATAGTGAAGCTTCACCATTATTAGTCCCATTTTTAGATTATAATATAGAAATACAAAAAAATAGTAATAATGTAGAACTTTCAATACTTATGGAAAATAAATCAGAAGAGCTTAAATGTTTATCAATAAAACCTGATTTAGAAAAAAACTTAAAAAAATGTGGATTTAATGTTGAAATAAAATGTGTTATTGATGAAAGTGCTAGTGAAAAATTTAGAGAAGAAATAAATAAAGAATTAATGGAAGAAGCAGAAAGAATTTCTAAAATAAAAATAGAGCCAAAAGAGGAAATCGTAGAAAAGAAAAGATTCATACCTAAAGAAGGATATAAACATAGACCTCTTATTGAAGACACTGATAATGAAAATGTAATAGCGGGAAGAATTATTGATACAAGAGCTGAGCCTATTAAAAATATCATCGCTGAAGATAATAATGTTACTATAGAAGCATATATATTTGCTGATATAGAAGATAAAGAAACTAAAAATGGACTTCACATTCTAACAATAAAGATGACAGATTATACAGATAGTATATACGGGAAAATGTTTGTAAATGATATAGATGAATTAAAAAGTTTATTAAGCAAATTTAAAAAGGGAAAATGGTTTAAAATAAGAGGTGCTGTAAAAGATGATAAATATAGTAACGAATTAACTTTTAATATTAGGGATATTAATGTTTTAGTAAAAGATGAAGAAAAAATAATGGATGAAGCACCAGTTAAAAGAGTAGAACTTCATACCCATACGATGATGAGTCAAATGGATGGAGTAGTAGGAGAGGAAGTAATTGTAAAAAAAGCTTATGAATGGGGTCATAAAGCTATAGCAATAACAGATCACAATGGTTGTCAAGCATTTCCTCATGTTTATAATTTAGTTAAAGGATTAAATAAAGGAATAGAAAAAGAAGAAGATAAATTTAGAGCAATTTATGGAACAGAACTTTTAATGATAGATGATAGAGTAGATATTGTATTAAGACCTACTGATACAGTTTTACTTGATAATGAATATGTTGTATTTGACTTTGAAACAACAGGTTTTAATGCAGGTGGAGGAGACTCTATTATTGAAATAGGTGCTGTTAAAATTAAAAATGGTGAGATATTAGAGCGCTATGATGAACTTATTAATCCTGGAAGACCACTGCCAGATAAAATAGTAGAAATAACAGAGATAACAGACGAAATGCTTAAAGATAAAGATAATGAAGAAAATGCTGTTAAAAGATTTATTGAGTGGTATAAAGATTTACCTCTTGTTGCTCATAATGCCAAATTCGATGTATCTTTCTTAGAAATGGCTATGAAAAAATATAACTTAGGAACTCTTAATAATCCAGTAATAGATACATTAGAACTTTCTAGAACACTTGATAATAACTATGCAAGACATGGACTTTCTGCACTTGTTAAAAGATATAATGTGCCATGGGATGAAACTATGCACCATAGAGGAGATTACGATGCTGAAGGGACTGCTTTAGTATTTCATAAAATGATGCAAAAATTAAATGGAATTAATATTGAAAAAATGACTGAACTTGATAAATTAGTATCAAAAGATGAAATACATAAATATGGGCGTGGATATCATATAAATATTTTATGTTTAAATAAAGTAGGACTTAAAAATTTATTTAAAATAATAAGTTTAGCAAATACTACATACCTATATAAAACACCAAGAATATTACGTAGTGAAATAGAAAAATATAGAGAAGGACTTTTAATTGGTAGTGGATGCTATGAAAGTGAAGTATTTAGAGAAGCTAGAAGTAAAAGTGAAGAAGAGCTTTCAAATATAATTCAGTTCTATGATTATGTGGAAGTTCAGCCACCAGAATGTTATGACCATTTGATTCAAATGAGTGATTTTGGATCTAAAGAAGAACTTTTAGATAATATTAGAAAAGTAGTTAGAGTTACTAAAGAAGCAGGAAAATATATAGTAGCTACTGGAGATGTTCATCACTTAACTAGAGAAGATAAAATATATAGAGAAATCATAGTAAATCAAAAAGTACCTGGTGGTGGAAGACATCCACTTGCTAGATCTAATATAACATCTATACCAAGTAATCATTTTAGAACAACAGCTGAAATGCTTGATGATTTTGAATTTTTAGGACAAGATTTAGCTTATGAAATAGTTGTAACTAATCCAAATGAAATAGCTTCTAAAGTAGAAGTAATTGAAGTAATTATTGAAACAGGTGGTGTTCCATTTTCACCTCATATTGATAAGTCAGTTGAAACAGTTACTGATCTTGTTTATACAAAAGCAAAAGATTGGTATGGAGATCCACTTCCATATAATATTGAAGAGAGAATTGCTAAAGAACTATATGGTGATGGAGTATTTAATGCTATAAAAGAAAATTTACAAAAAGAAAATCTAAGTGAAGAAGAGTTTACTAAGGAATCATTTAAAAGACTTCATGAAGTTATACTAGAAGGATTTGATGCTGTTAAAGAATTAATAAAAAATAGTATTAAAGAAAAAGAAGAAATAGAAGAATCAGAACTTGATAAAAGAGTAAAAAAAGAACTTGGAGGAATAATAGGTGGAGGCTTTGACGTTATTTACCTAATTGCCCAAAAACTTGTTAAACACTCTAATGATGACGGATATTTAGTTGGATCCCGTGGTTCTGTTGGTTCATATTTTGTAGCAACAATGATGGGAATAACAGAAGTAAATCCACTTCCAGCACATTATATGTGTCCAAATTGTAAACATAGTATTTTTGAAATAGATGGCAAAGAATTAGGAGCAACATATTCAAGTGGATTTGATTTACCTGATTTAGATTGTCCTAAATGCGGTACTAAAATGAAAAAAGATGGTAATGACATGCCATTTGCTACTTTCCTTGGATTTAATGCCGATAAAGTACCAGATATAGACCTTAACTTCTCAGATTTAAACCAAGCAGATGCACATGAATATACAAAAGTACTATTTGGAGTTGATAATGTTTATAGAGCAGGAACTATAGGTACAGTAGCAGAAAAAACTGCTTTTGGTTTTGTAAAAGGTTACTGTGAAGATAAAGGAATTACAATGAGAAGCGCAGAAATAGAAAGACTAGCAATGGGATGTACTGGTGTAAAAAGAACAACAGGTCAGCATCCAGGTGGAATAGTTGTTATTCCAGGATATATGGATGTATTTGACTTTACACCATTCCAGTTTCCTGCAGATGATGCAACTTCAGCTTGGAGAACAACTCATTTTGATTATCACGCAATTGATCAAGATGTTTTAAAACTAGATATTTTAGGGCACTCTGATCCAACACAACTTCGTATGATACAAGACTTATCAGGTATGGATATTACAAAAGTTCCTCTTGATGATAAACCAACCATGGGAATATTTTTATCACCAGAACCACTTGGTGTTACAAAAGAACAAATAATGAATGAAACCGGAAGCCTTGGAATACCAGAATTTGGTACACCATTTACAATAGGGATGCTTGTTGATACAAAACCCACAACATTTGCAGAACTTATTAAAATATCTGGTCTATCTCATGGTACTGATGTTTGGCTTGGAAATGCACAAGAACTAATTAGAAATAAAATAGTTCCATTTAAAGATGTAATTGGGTGTCGTGATGATATTATGGTTTATTTAATGTATCATGGTTTAAAACCAATTCGTGCATTTAAAATAATGGAGTTTGTTCGTAAAGGAAAAGCTTCAAAAGATCCAGAAACATGGGCTGGTATGGAACAAGAAATGAAAGAAGCAGGAATAGAAGAATGGTTTATAAAATCATGTCAAAAAATAAAATATATGTTCCCCAAAGCACACGCTACTGCATATGTTACGAGTGCATTTAGAATAGCTTATTTTAAAGTTCATCATCCAGCATGGTTTTATGCATCATGGTTTACATCTAAAGCAACAGATTTTGATGTGGAAGCTATGATTAAAGGATATGATGCTGTAAGAGGTAGAATGCTTGAGATAATTAATAAAGGTTATGATGCAAGTAATAAAGAAAATGGTATACTTGAAAGTTTACGTTTAGCACTTGAAGCAACAGCAAGGAAAATAAAGTTTGCTAATATAGACTTAATGCAAAGTAATGCCAAAGTTTGGAAAGTAAAAGATGATGAAACAATTTATCCACCATTTTCATCAATTGATGGACTTGGAGAAGCTGTTGCTAATAAAATAGTAGAAGAAAGAGAAAAAGCTCCATTTTTATCTATAGAAGATTTACAGAAAAGAGCAAAAATATCTAATACTATAATAGAAAAAATGCGTATGATGGGTATACTAGATGGAATGGATGAATCTAGTCAGTTATCATTATTTTAAAAAAAGCAAGTTAGAACTTCTAATTTGCTTTTTTAAGTATTTTATTATTATTTATAATAATAGGATTTGTTTCTCTATTTTTGTATTTTGAATTATAATAAAAATTATCTGTTAAATCAGTATATAAATATAAACTTGCCGAATATTTTGTAATTTCATTTTGAGTATCGCAGTCTAAATTTTCTTTATAAGAATTTATATAATCTAATATGTTACTAATATCTTCCTTAGAATAAAAAAATTTATTTTTATTAACACAATTTAAAAATTGTTCAGTTAATTCTGGATTATTATTAACTTCATTTAATTTTTCTTTTACGAATTCAAAATTATTGTTACTATATGCTTTTAACATATTATCAGCACCTATAATCTCTATAATTATTTTAGTTACTAATCTTTGTATAAGATAATTATCATCCATAAAAGAATATTCTTCTGTAAGTAATGAAACCATTCCTTCATTAAAAAAACTATTATCAAATTCACCTATAATATGAAATAATTCGTGCATATAATCTGATTCATTTAAATTAAGATTATAAATATTCATATTTTTTTGATCATCAGCCAATGAATTGTAAACTGTTTGAGCACTTACAATAATATTTTCAGGTGTGTTTCTATTATAATAAAGCCATCCTTTAATTTTGGTTATTAAATCATCATGTATATAGAATGTATTTAAAGTTTGATATGTTTTTTCATAGTCTAAAAATTCATTATCTAAAAAGAATTGTTTAATAGGAGATAAATATTTTTTTTCTTCTTCTTTTAAATATGGATTTGTTTCTATAGCATTCATTAATACATTAGCGCATACTTCATTAATTTTTTCATTAGTATTACTAATGTTCTTTTCATTATTAGAATTTTTAGCAAATGGATTTTTTTGTAGAGCAAACTTTTTATAAATTGGTTGTGTATAATAATCGTAATTTATATAGAGGTTTGTTATATTTGATGTTAAACAAATAAATAATGAAGTTTTTTTAAAACATTTATAAATTTTAGATTTTTTAGTATTATTTATATCATTTTTATCTTTATTTTCTAAAATATATTGAATAATAGAATTAATACCTGTATATAATGAAATAATTGGTCCAGATATAAGTGTTAATATTGAATTAATTATAATTAAAAATAAATTAAAATAAGAAAAAATTAAAGCACGTAATTTATTAAAAAATTTCATATTAAGCCTCCCAAAATAGATATATAATAACACATATGTTTATAAGTGTCAAAAAAAATAGATTTATAAAAATCTATCTTGATATAATTTATTAAAAGTATTTAAATGTCTTTCTTCTTCACTAATTAAGAAAGTTAATAAATCCTTTATTTCTTTATTATTTATATAATCTCTTTGTCTAGAATAATTAATAATAGCGCTTCTTTCAGCATTTATATCTGCAATTAAAATACTTTTTAAATCTGGTGTGTAGTTTACATAAGAAGCATTAAAAAATATTGGAATATTATTATAACATTCTATAGTTCTATAAATAGGAAGCTCTCCTAATTTGTAAATCATTTTACCTAAAAGTTCTAAATGACGCATTTCTTCAATTGCTATTTTTTCAAGTATTTTACTTATTTCTGGCTCTGTTTTTTCGAGTATAATTGATTGATAAAAATACATGTGAATAGCAGTATCTTCACTAACTTCACCTGCATAATCATTCATAAGCATATATGCATATTCTTTATTCATAAACATCCTCCTATAAAATTGTATGATTTGTATAATTTAAATATGCTATAATGTTAAGTATTTTATGTCACATTTTGAGCATGCGAAAAATGTGTTATAAAATTATTGTACCTAATTTCTAACGAAAGAAAATGTAAGGGGAAAGTATGTTTTATAAATACACTTAAA
>CALVXR010000010.1 GCA_944371445.1 uncultured Bacilli bacterium | reverse complement strand
ATATTTTTTGTTTTTTTATTTCTTCTTCTTTTCTTACATATGTTTCTTCTTCTATTATAAATACATTTACATATAATTTTTCTAATTCTTTTTTTGCCCAATCTTTTACTTCCATTTTTCCTCCCATCAAAAAAACTGTATAATTTCAATTTACACAGTTCTTCTAACAAGGTCTTTTTTTACTTTCCTACTTTATTTCAATTATACAAAATCATTTTAATTATGTAAATAAATATTTATATTTACACTTTTTGTCTATATATATAAATTAAAATTATGAAATATTTATTCAAAATAAAAATCCAATAAATTATTTTTATTAGGCCTTAATATATAACTAAACTTTAATATAAAGTATTATTTCATATGGTAGTCTGTACGGGTTTCGAACCCGTGAATGCTGCCTTGAGAGGGCAGTGTGTTAAGCCACTTCACCAACAGACCATAACAGATAACAATATCATTTTAGCACATATATTTTTATTTAACAATAACTTCATTAAAAAAAGTCATTAAAAAAAGTCATATAAATGACTAATTAATGATGGTGATGATGTATATGTTCTTCTTTTAATTTACATTCTTTTTCATTACAATCTTCTTCTTTACTTTCTATTTCAATTGTCACATGACTTATATTTTCTTTTAATAACTCTTGTTTAATTTTTTGTTTTATATTTTTATCATTACAAACTACATGCATAGTTGCATAATTATTATATCCATCTATACTCCAAATATGAATGTGATGAACATCTGTTATACCTTCTATATTAAGTAATTTTTCTTTTATATTATCTACATCTATATTTCTTGGAACTTTTTCTAAAAATAAATCTAATACTGATTTTAAATTTTCCATAGCATGCATTAATATAAAAATAGCTATAAAAATACTCATAATAGAATCAATATAATTAATATTAGTAAACTTAATTAAAATACTTCCTATAAATACAACTATCCATCCTAGTACATCTTCAAGCATATGTAAATTAACTGCTTTTTGATTTAAAGAATCTCCTTCTTTAGTTTTGTATGCAGCAAGTAAATTAAAAACAATTCCTAGTATAGATATAATTATCATACCATTATAATTTACAACAACTGGATTAATTAACCTATTTACTGATGCTATAATCACTAAAATAGAACCTGCTGATAACATACTTGCCATTATAAATGCACCTAATACAGAATATCTAATGTAACCATATGTATATTTACAATCAGGTTTATTTTTACTTTTTTTCTCTAGAAAGTAAGAAATACCAATGCTTATAGCATCCACTAAATCATGAATAGCATCTGATATTATTGCAATACTACTAGTAAATATTCCGCCAACAAATTCTATTATTGAAAATGATATATTAAGTAAAAATGCTATTAAAATATTTTTATCTGTTTTATTTTTCATAACAACCTCCAAGCATACTTACAATTACTTTTACTATTTCTTTTTTCATTATATCATAATTATAATTACCTTTATGATATGATATTTCATGACATAATGAATCTATTAAATTAAATATTATATGAGCTTTTTCTTTTAAATTAGAAATTTCTATATTTTCTTTTGAAAGTGATTTCATAATAAATTCTATAAATTCATTTTCTTTTTCTTTAAATATATTAGAAATGCTTTTATCAAGTGTGCACATCATCATTAGTTCTTTATGAGCATTTTGTGATAAAGTGTGCATTTTAACTGAATCATCAATTATTAATGTTATTTTTTCTTCTAAAGTTTTTTTAGATATTAAGTTTTTACCTAATAAACATTTAGTAGGAAACATTATTTTATCTAAATAGAGTTTAGCGCCTTCTATAAAGATATCTTTTTTATCTTTAAAATACTGATATATTATTCCAGTTGATACTCCTGAGTATTTAGCAATATCTATTGTATTTACATTATGGTATCCTTTTTCACACATAAGTTCAAAGCCTTTTTCTATTATTTTATTTCTTTTAGCTATTGAACTTTTCTTTACTGGTTTTCTAACTTCTCCCATTATTTTAAAAATCCTTTTATTATTGCTTTTTCTGCTTCTTTTTCACTTAATCCTAAACTCATTAGTTTCATAAGTTGTTCACCTGCTATTTTACCTATTGCTGCTTCATGAATTAGATTAGCATTTGAGTTTTTAGCAAATATTTCTGGAATAGCTTTTATATTAGCATCGTCTTTTAATATTGCATCACATTCTACGTGTGCAAATGATTTAGCGTTTCCAATTACATTTGATTTAAATTCTTGGTATGAACTATTTTCAGCAACTGATCTAGAAGTTACATGAGAACTTGCATTTTCACCATTTAAATTAACTAAAAATTCTGTTATTGCTTTTTCATTATTACTAGTCATTATTTTTTCATTTATTACAAGAGTCGCTCCTTCTTCTAGATTTGCTTTAGTTATTCTATGTGTATAATCAACACCTTTTATTTGTGCGGTTTCCATAGTCATACTAGAATTTTTTTTCATTTCTATTTCAGTTACTGGGTTTAAAATTCTTTTACCTTTACCTATTCCTTCTCCATAATGTTTTTCTATATATTTTACTTTTGCTCCTTCTTCTATAAAAAATCTATGTATTCCATCATGTTCTGAATCTTTATGCTTATCGTTATGTATTCCACATCCTGCTAAAATTGCTACATTAGAGTTTTTTCCTATATGAAAATCATTATATACAACATCTGTAAGACCACTTTCTGTTATTATTACAGGAATATGTACTATTCCAAATAAAACGTTTTCTTTTACATAGATATCAATTCCGCTTCCATTTTCTTTTGATACTATATCTATATATTCATTTACTTTTCTTTTAATACTTTTACCATTTTTTCTTATATTAATAACTTCTACTTTATTTTTTTTAGTATCTATTATTTTATCTAGTAATTTTTCATCTACATTATTCACAAGGTTTACCCCCTTTTATACATTTACTTTCTTCAAACATATTTTTCATCATAGTGTCTTTATTACCTTTTTCTTTTATTTTACCTTTTTCCATAAGTATTATTTCATCTGCTATATTAAGAATTCTCTCTTGATGAGAAATTACTAAAGTAGTTCCTTCTTTTTTATTACTTATTTCTTTAAAAATTTCAATTAAGTTTTGAAAACTCCATAAATCTATTCCAGCTTCTGGTTCATCAAAAATAGTAAGATTAGGATTTTTAGCCATAATAGTTGCGATTTCTATTCTTTTAAGTTCTCCACCTGATAATGAATCATTTACTTCTCTATCTATATATTCTCTAGCACATAATCCTACTTTATGTAAAAGTGTGCAAGCCTCTTTTTTATCTATTTTTTTATTTGAAGATATACTTAATAAATCATAAACAGTAATACCTTTAAAACGAACTGGATTTTGGAATGCAAAACCTATTCCAAGTTTAGATCTTTCATTAATTGGCATATCTGTTATATCTATTCCATTTAATAAAATTTTACCACTATCTGGATTTTTAATTCCCATAATTATTTTAGCAAGTGTTGATTTTCCACTACCATTTGGGCCTGTTATTACATAAAATTTATCTATATCTAATTTTAAATTTATATTATCTAGTATTTTTTTACCTTCTCTTTCAAAACATATATTAATAAGTTCTAGCATATTTTCTCCTTTCTTAATATGAAATATATTTCATATTACATTATAAGTATACACGTTTTATAATTATTTAGTCAATAATTATAAAAAAAATAGATGTTTTTACACCTATTTTATTCATAATTGGCTGCTCCAGTTAGATTCGAACTAACGCTCACGGAGTCAGAGTCCGATGCCTTACCACTTGGCTATGGAGCAATTACAAATATATTGTATCACATTTTTTTATTTTGTGAACATTTTAATTCATTATTTACAGTTTTTTTGATATAATTATTTTAGGCCACCTTAGTTAAGTGGTATAACAAATCCATGGTAAGGATTAGTGGTAAGTTCGATTCTTACAGGTGGCACCAGATTGATTTATACTCAAAATTTTTATTTGAGGTAGTAATAGATTACTAACTAGAAATAGTTGGTTTTTTTATTATCTTCTATTTTTTTGATATTTTTGCTTAATATATAATAATCAACTTTGCTATTATATTATAAAAATCAACTAAAAAAATTTTTATTCTATTTTACTTATTAATATTTATATAATTTGAATATATTTAATTAGGGTGATCTATATTAATTCAGTTATTTCTATCCAAAATATTCAAAAAAAATATGATAACAAAATTGTACTTAATAATATTTCATTTAATATACCTAAAGGAAGTATATTTGCATTTCTAGGTTTAAATGGTGCTGGTAAAAGTACATTACTTAATATAATACTAGATATTTTATTACCTACTAAAGGTTACGTTCTTATGAATAATAAAAAAATAGATAAAAATAAAATAGGAGTTGTTTTTCAGGAAAATACCTTTGATGATGAACTTACAATATATGAAAATTTATTTATAAGAGGTAAAATGTATAATATAAAAAAAGAAATTTTAAAAAAAAGAATTATGACTTTATCTAAAGAATTATCATTAAATTCTATTTTAAATAAAAAATATAAGTTCTGTTCTGGTGGTGAGAAAAGACTTGCTATGATAATTAGAGCTTTAATAACAAATCCAGATATAATTATAATGGATGAACCAACAACCGCACTCGATATTGAAACAAGAAAAAAACTCTGGAATTTTTTATTAAAATTAAACAAAGAAAAAAATCTAACTATTTTCTTTTCTTCACATTATATAGAAGAAGCAAGCTTAGCTACTAATTTATGTATTTTACATAAAGGTAAAATTGTTTTTAATGGAAGTTATAATAATTTAATAAAAAATTATAGTAAAAAAATACTTGAAGTTAATTTTAAAGATAATTCTATAAAAAAAGAAATTAAAGATATAAATAAAGCACTTTTATATATAAGATGTTTGGACTTAAATAAAATAGATACTTTTTCTTTATCAAATAGTAATTTAGAAGATATATTTTTATATTTAGTTCATAATGAAAACACTAATATATAGACATTTATTACTATTTATTAAAAGTCCTATAAACATTATACTTAGCTTTCTATCATCTTTAGTTATCTTATCTTTATATTTTTTATTTATTCGTGATTTTACTATTAAAGCAGTAGCTGATTATGGTTTTTTAAGTAACTTAAATAATTTATTTGTAGATAAATTAATGACTTCTGGACTACTTATTGTAATAGGTGCTACTAGTGTATTGTCTATTATTTTTATATTTGTAAAAGATAATTATAATAGTATTATTAAAGACTTTAGAATAACTCCTATATCATATATTAAAATTATATATTCATACTTTTTAGCTTCTTTTATAATATCTATGATTATAACTATAATATCTTATATAGGTATAGAAATATTCTTTATACTTCATTATGATTATCATAGTTCTTTAAGAGTAATAATATCTTCTCTATTTATAATTACTTTATCTAATATTATAGCTACTTTACTTATTTTAATAATCAGTATTAAATTAAATAATTTTAACTCATTTTCTACCTTTCAAACTCTTTATGGAGTTGTTATTGGATTTTTTACAGGTGTTTATATTCCGATTGGTTATTATCCAGAGATTATTAGAAATATTTTCTTTTACTTTCCACTTTGTCAAACAACAAGTATTTTAAGAAATATTCAAACAAGTAGTATTACAACTGATATTTTAAATCATTACCCTACTAATACTCATCATATTTTATATGAAACATTTGGTATTCATTTAACTTTTAACAATAATTTAATAAGTATCCAAAAGCAAATATATATGCTTTTTATAGTAATTATATTACTTAATTTAATTATTATTTTTATTATTAATTTTAATAGATATAAAAAATAACACCTAATTTGTGTTATTTTTACTTATATTTTAATGATTTAACTTTTTCCTTTAATTTAGAAACATCTATAGTTTCTGTTGATATTATTTTAATATTTTCTAATATATTTTTAATAAAGTTAAATTCCACTTTAGCACTTTCATCAAAATCAAGTAAACATGAATTTATAATACCATTTTTATAAATAATATACCAGTTATCTCCAGTTAATATAAGAGCATGTTTAGGAATTTTAACTATTTCAAACTCACTATTATCAAAATAAGATTTTATACCACTTATCTTATTTACTTTATCGGTAGATACTTTATCTTGTGAAGTTGATACAATAATTTCATTCCTTTTTCGTTCGTAAAGTGCCTTTACATCTTTTAAATTTAAATCAGTTACTTCTATTTTATCATTATTTTTTGAATTTGCTATACAAATGAGCTTATAATCACCATAATCAGTCATAAAATAATCATAATAATCTTCTATAGTTTGTAAATTTTTTGTACTTAGAACAAACTCTTTCCAGTTACTACTTGAAAGATCCATTGGTGAACATCCAATATAATCTTGTAGTTCATATGAAACATTAGAAGGATAATTATCTAATATATAACTTTGTGTAGCAAATGCAAAATCAATTTTATCAAGTTCTTCTTTATTATTTTGTGATACATCTATTATATTCTGACATGCAACTTTAAAAGTTTCTATTATGTCTTTTTTTTCATAATAAGACTTTCCTGTGTATTCATTTCCACCTTCATCATAAATTGTTCTTAGCTGATTTACAAATATACAATTTCCATGTCTAAATCCTGATGCTCTAGCAATAAAATTATTATCTATATCTGTAATTTTTATTATAAATCCATTTTTATTAAGAGCACAATAATGCATAAAATCATTATCTGTTCCACCTATTTTAAAACATGAATCTGTTTTTATTCCACAAAGTAATAAATCAGCATCTTGTGAATCATACATAGAATATTTATAATTTAAATACTGCCCATAAACATAAGGTACAGTTGATTCTTTTCTTTTACTCATTTCACAAACTAAATCTCTTGCTATTGTAATAATCTTATTAACTTTATTAGATGTATGTGAGGTACTTTTACATAATCTTTGCATTATATCTATACCTAAAGTTGCTATAGAATTTCCGTCACCATACTTATATATTCTATTAATAAGAAATATATCATATGAATTTAGTAAATTAATATTATTTGATAAATTAATAATTTTAAATGTGTTATCAAATAAACTTACTATTTCATTAGGATTAATATAGTTTAATCCTAACATACAATTTACTTCATTTTTTTGAAAAAGTAATAACCAAAGTAACCCATTATTAATTAATAAATCATATAAATATTTATAAGATTCATCGTCAATAAAACTATCCTCATAAAATTCTGTTCTATCATTTAAACATTCTTTGATTAAATCTACAATATCGAAATGTTCTAAATATTCTAGATTAAATTCGTAATATTCATCCGTAAATGGTATATTTTTATCATATAACTTTGAATTAATATCAGTATTTTCTATTTGTATTTCATTTATCTTTATAGTTATTTCTCTTTTAATTTTATCAAAAGTATTAGCTATTTTTTTATAATAATTAAACTCTTCTATCTTATTATCTTCAAAAATAGTTCCAGTATAAATATATTCTTTTTTTGCACTATCATAAACAATTATATCTTTATAATTATGAACTTCTAAACTAGCATATTTTATATAATTACTATTTAATCTATTAATCAATTTAATAGCCTTTTTATATCTTTCATATTCATTATATCCTAAAGGTTTATCAATAATATCTTCTATTTTAGAATACTGATTTCTAATAAAATTATATATTAATTTTCTAACAATTTTTTGGTCTATATAAGTACTATATTTTTCTTCTAATTCACCAAGAAAAATTCTAATATCATTTTTTCCTCTTCTATAAAAATTTCTAAATTTTTCTTTTCTTCTTTCACTCAGTATTCTATTATAGATAACTGGATTGTTTGTGTTTAATATGAAAAATCTTTTTAACCATTTATTATTTTTATTTATTATTTCCTTTTTATATTTTTCTTTTTTAATAGATATATAAAGAGCTGATAGAGACGCTATTGTATTTTTACACTCACTTAATTTATCTATTTTATCATCTATGTCACTATGATATATATTAAAATATTCATTCATTGCTTTATATAAACTATAATATTTAGTTCCTAAAGTTTCTTTCATTTCATTTATAAAAAATGTATTATTTATTGCATTTTCAAAATTATCAGCATTTTTTAACGCAGAGCAAATTTTTCCAAATATATTAGTATAAAAATTATTATTTTTATGTTTTCTCCATTTTTCTTCAGCAATTAATTCAAACACATTAGAAAACATTTTAATTGTAGGTTTAACATTAACCATATCACTAAAAATTTTACTAAATCTTTGACAAAAAAGTGGACTTGATGTTTCTTTATATATACCTAATGATTTAAATACAAGATTCGAGAAATCTTCATTCTGAAGCCATTTAATTTTCTTTAAAGATAAAGTATCTTTATCAAAATTATATCCATTTAAAAATAAGTAATTAAAAATTTCTTCATCATCAATAAATTTTTTACTAGCATATTTAAAACTATTAATATCTTTTTTTATAGAATTTAGAACAATATCTCTGTTATTATATAAATAACGATTATGCTTTTTTGATAAAACATAATCACTTTGTAGCAATTCAGAAATTAACTTTTCTTTTTCATTATCGTTAAGATAAAACCAAATAGAATAATTGGCTGATTGTGCATCTATTCTTATTGAATTTAAAATAACTTCATAATTCATCCTTAAAAAGTAATCACTGTTCTCTCTTATTACATATTTTTGTTTAATAGCTTCTATAATAATATAGTTTTTTATTTCATTTAGAATTTTATCTATATATTTAATACTATCTACATTTCTACTGATAGATGCTTTCATACAAGAAATATCACCTTTAATAAAATCTGGTGTATCTTCATTAAATATATTATTGCTATTTATAAAAACTTTTCTTATTATGTCTTTTTGTTTCTCATTCATAATTAAATTAGAAGGAAGCTTTGATGTAATTATTGCATTTGTAATTTTTAGACCATTTTTATTAAATAATCCTTCTTTACAAAATATATAACCCCTATTTTTTAATACGATACTTAAAAAATTTTTCATTACTTATATCCTTCTCTCTTTTTATATCAAAAGCTACCCAGCTTTAAAATGTGTAATATATTATATACTTGTTATATATTATTTTCAATGTTTTTTATAAAAAATATATTGCTGGAAATAGTCTATTATATGTGCTATAATAAGCGAAAGGAGGAACTAAGATGACGATAGAAAAAATAAAACATTTACCTTATGAAGAGTTTGTAAAGCTAATAAGCTCACTAACCAGTGAAGAAATTATTAAATTAAGTAATCAAATTGGATATCCTGTATTTACAAGACTTTGTATGGGTGATTTAAAACATAAATTCGTTCTTTTACAAGATGGAGCAGCCGCAATTATAGTAAATGAAAAAAAACAAATACTACTTCAAAGCCGTGCTGATAGAGATAAATGGGGACTTCCTGGTGGATGTCAAGAACTTGGAGAAAGATTTGAAGATACAATCATTAGAGAAATAAAAGAAGAAACCAATCTTGATGTCAAAGAAGAAGACTTAAATTTAATAGCCATAGTATCTGGAAAAAGCAGAAAAAACGAATATCCTAATGGTGATGTTGTAATAAATAATACAGCTTTATATCTTATTAATAATTATAGTGGCCAATTAAAATGGGATACAGAATCAAAAGAAATGAAATTTTTTGATTTAGACAATTTACCTAAAAATCAAAATGATCCTGACTTAATTGAAACATATAAAAAAGTTTTAATCAAAAAATAACACCTAATAAGTGTTATTTTTCATTGTATTTATTTATTAAATTAGTAAACTCATTTTCTATCTCTTTTAATCTAGATTCTGTACTTGCTTCAAATCTAGCTGTTATATTTGGACCAGTATTAGACACTCTAACTAAAGCCCATCCATCTTCGAATATAACTTTAAGTCCATCAATAGTAATCATTTTATATCCTTTATCTTTAGAATAATCTTTTATTTTTTCAACTACCTCATTTTTTATTTCATCTTTAGATGCAAATTTTATTTCAGGTGTTGAATAATATTTGTTAATTCCATCTAAAAGTTCACTTACTTTTTTATCAGTTCTAGAAAGTATTTCAAGAAGTCTAAGTCCTGCATAAAGGCCACTATCAAATCCTTTAAACTTATCATTAAAGTAAACATGACCTGAAAGTTCTCCTCCAAAAGGAAGATTATTATCAAGTACTCCTGCTTTTGTGTAAGAATTACCTGTTCTAGACAAATAAGGAGTTCCACCTAATCTAATTATTTCGTCTTCTAAACATTTAGAACATTTAACATCATATAAAAATGTTTTATTTGCTACTTTATTAATAATATCTCTAATAATAATTATCATATATTTATCTGTAGCGATATAGTTACCTTTTTCATCTACTACACCTACTCTATCACCATCACCATCAAAACCAAGTCCAACATCAGCACCTATTTCTACTACTTTCTTTTTTAAAGCATCTAAATTACTTTCTACACAAGGATCTGGATGATGATTTGGAAATGTTGGATCACTTTCTCCAAATAATGTTGTTACTTCTAAATTAGGAAAAGATTCATATAGTTTTTCAGCTATCACACTTGTTGTACCATTTCCTAAATCAATAACAACTTTTAGCTTTTTATCACCAAAATCTAAACTATCATGCATAAGATTTATATATTCATCATAAATATTATAATTAGTTAGAGTTCCTTCTCCTATTTTAAACTCACCTTTTACTGTATAATTATAAAACTCTTCTATCATTTTTCCTCTAGCATTGCCTCTTTCATCAAATGCCATTTTAAACCCATTGTCATCTTTTGGATTATGACTTGCAGTAACCATTATACCAGATGGTATTTTGAGTAAAATAGACGCATAATAATACATTGGAGTTGTAGTAAGTCCTAGATAAACTACATCTACCCCTGTTTCTCTAATTCCTTTTATTAAATTATCAGTTAAAGCTTCTGAAGAAAATCTATTATCATGAGCTATAATACATTTATGTTTACCTAAATCTTGTATATAGCTTCCATAAGATTTTCCAACTATATAAGCTACTTCTTCATTTATTGTTTCTGGATATACTCCTCTAATATCATAACCTCTAAAAATATAAGGATTTATCTTTATCATATAACCACCTCTAGTATAAATAGTAACATAATCTTTTAAAAAAAACAAACAAAAAAGTATACCTTTACAGTACACTAATTAGTAGAATCTCCATTACCAGTTATATCTATTTTATCACCAACGCTATCTTCTACTATTTCAGTATTGGTAATCCAAAAGTCTTTAAGGCGAGCTAAGAATTCTCTTTTCTTAGTTTCTTTTGATATCATTTTTTCATCAGTACTGGAAGTTACTCCATATACTTCTATTCCAAGTTTTTTAGCTATATATAAAGCTCTATATAAATGATAAGTTTGTGTTACTACAATCATTTTTTTTACGCCAAATTTTTCTTTAGCCCTATAAATACTTTCATATGTAGAAAGTCCACTATGATCTAAAAACACATCTACGCTAGCAACACCATTAGAGGTTACATAGTTTTTCATAACCCCAACCTCATTATAATCATTTGCTCTATGATCACCACTCATAAGCATTTTTTTAGTAAGCCCATTATTATATAAATCTATACTTGTATTAAGCCTATCTTTTAAAATTGGTGACGGAGTACTGTTGGCAATTACTCCTGCACCTAATACTAATATACAATCTGCATTAATATTGTAAGCTTCTTCTTTAGAAATAATATTACTTCTTGTACTTAATTTAATATATCCATCTATTAAAAATAAAGCTAAGACTGGGATTCCAATAATTAAGATAGGTATTAAAAATAAGTATCTAAGTTTCATATTATCCCTCCATAATAATTATACCTTATCTTAATTTATATGTAAATTAATAATTATATTTATTTCTTTTATTTTTTTTTATAATTAGAACTATAAATATAAAAGGTATAAATATTATTAAAACGATGTATGAAAAAAGAATTTCAAACGAATAAAATAATGTAGTCAAATATTTCATTATTACACCTTCTTTAATTAATTATATCAAATAAAATACAAAAAAATTCTTACAATTTCGTAAGAATTTATTTTAAAGGATATTTTCATCTAATTCTATCTTGATACTTTCTAATAGAATTCCCAATAAATGAGCCAATAACAGAAACTATAAAGTAATAAAGTATGTATATAAATGCACTTAAATTTAAGATTGTTAAAATTGTTATTATAAATAAAAATGATTGTATAATACAAAAAATAATATTAAATTTTTCTTTTTTAGAATAAATGGTTGATATTACCAAAACTAATAATGGATTTAATACTAATAAAGTTACCATTCCACTACCAGTTTCCTTAATAAAAAGAGGCATTATACAAAAAAATAGTAAAGTTATAATTAAATATGGTAGCATTTTTTTTATTTCAATATTCATATATTTCTCCTTTTCTAACTAAAAGTAACTAACAAAAGCTAGTTACTTTTTATCATCTAACATTTCTTTAATAGTTGTTCCTATGGTTGCTACATTTTGAAGATTTGATGGAACTATTATTTTAGTAGATGTTCCATTTGCTAAATTATTTAAAGCTTCAAAACTTTTTAAAGTTAAAACTTTATTATCTGCACCAGCTTCTTTTAAAAGTCTTATCCCTTCAGCTTCAGCTGTTTTTAATTTTAATATTGCTTCTGCTTCTCCTTCTGCTCTTTTAATTTGTGATTCTTTTTCAGCTTCAGCTCTTAAAATAGCACTTTCTTTTTCACCTTCTGCAATTAATATACTTGATTTTTTTTCACCTTCAGCTTGAAGAATTTTTTCTCTTCTTTCTCTTTCAGCTCTCATTTGTTTTTCCATTGCATCTTGGATATCTTTTGGTGGAATAATATTTTTAACTTCAACTCTATTTACTTTTATTCCCCAAGGATCAGTTGCTTCATCTAATATAGCACGCATTTTAGAGTTAATAATATCTCTTGATGTTAAAGTTTGATCTAATTCTAATTCACCTATTATATTACGAAGTGTAGTTGCTGTTAAATTTTCAATAGCATTAATAGGAGCTTCAACTCCATATGTATAAAGTTTAGGATCAGTTATTTGAAAATACACTACAGTGTCTATTTGCATTGTAACATTATCCTTAGTAATTACTGGTTGTGGAGCAAAATCTTTTACTATTTCTTTTAAAGTAACTATATTAGATACTCTATCTATAAAAGGTAATTTTACATGTAATCCATTTTTCCAAGTTGTATAATAAGATCCAAGTCTTTCTATAACATAACTTTTAGCTTGTGGTACTATTTTTATATTTGGAATAACAAATATAATAACAATAATAAATAAAATAATTAAAAAATCCATACTATTCCTCCTCTACTTTTAATTTTACACCATTTACTTCAAGTACTTTAACATTAGTACCTTTTTTTATTTCTTTATCTGAGATAGCGCTCCATCTTTTTCCATCTACTTTAACTTCTCCTATATTATTTTTACTAATATCCTCTGTTACAACTGCAATCATTCCAATTACTCTATCTATATTAGTTTTTTCATCTTTTATTTTTAACATTTTTGTAAGCATAGGCTTAGTTGTGATTAATAAAACAATCCCTAATATAACAAAAATACACATTTGAATTAAAAAACTATCTATAAAAAATGAAACAAGTAAGGCACAAATAGCACTCACTACAAACCATATTGTTGTAAGATTTATTGTAATAAGTTCAATAACACCTAAAAATATAGAAACTATAAGCCACATATACTGCATAACATCACCTACTTTCATTATACACTTGTTTTATTTAAAAGCAAATAATTATAAATTATATTTTTTTACTTTATGTAATATTTGTTTTTCTATATCAGATATATCTTGTGAATTTAATAAATTTGAATTATTTTCTGTATAGTCATTTTCTTCATCAAGTCTCAAATTAATAGTTTCTAAATCATATCGCCATACTTTTTCAAAAATAGGTATAAAATGAACTGGATTATTATTATCTAATTTAACTAACTTTTTAGAATAAATTATATCAAATTTATTATTTATTACAATTTTATTAAAAACTGAATATTCTTCATTTATTGTTTCTAAAAATTCTATAAAAACATTTGAATTTTCTATGTCTATTGTAATTATTTTATATATTTCATCTTTATCATCATCAAATTCCATAACAAAATTATGATAAATATCTTTTTTACTATCTTTTAATCTTAGATAACAAAAAGTTCTTAACTTTTCAAAATTTATACTTTCGTATATTAGTCTTAATTGTGAATAATATAAGTCAAATTCTTCTCGTATTCTATTTTCATTAAATAATTGTTTCATGTAAATTCATCTTCTTTCTTTATAATAAATATAAATGTTTATTATAACAAAATTGTAATTTATTATTTTTTAAATAATGTTATAATTATATTGTATTAAATTTATATTTTAGAAAATATTAATTAAAGGTGGTAGTATATGCAAAAGGTAAAAGATAATTCTTTAAAAATGATATTTCAAATAATCACTATAATAATGACTATTTTAATTATTATTTTTATTATATATGCTTTTAAATATAGAATTTTTTCTTCAAATGAAAATTTAATAAAATATATGAAAAGCTTCGGTTTATTAGCACCACTTATATTTATTTTTATCCAAATTATTCAAGTTATTTTTCCTGTAATACCGGGAGGTGCTAGTTGTTTAGCTGGTGTTCTAGCATTTGGACCAGTAGAAGGATTTATTTATAATTATATTGGATTATGCATTGGTTCAGTTATTTCTTTTAGTTTATCTAAAAAATATGGTATGGGAATCATTAGAAAAATTTTTAAAGAAGAAACCGTTGATAAATATTTAAATTATATTAAAGAAAAAAAGTTCGATAAAGTGTTTTTCTTTGGTATATTAATACCGGGAGCTCCTGATGATTTACTTTGTTATATAGCAGGTATTACTCATATTGGATATAAAGAATTTATAAAAACTATTATTCTATGTAAACCACTTACTTTAATTTTTTATAGTTTATTTATATATATTATGCCTTATGTAAATAGTTTTATAAAATAATTTAAAACTATTTTTTTATGAATATATTTTTTTTGAGTATTCTGAGTAAAATTTTTCAGTTGCTACACTCTTATTATTTATATATTCACATGATAATTGAACATACTCTCTTAAAGCTTTTACTTCTTCTATACTAGCATTACTAAAATATAATTTATCTTCACATATATTAGCAATATTATCAGCCATTCTTCTTATTGGACTAGTAACGTGTGAATAACAAGATACACCTAGACCATCATGACCTTTAGAGACAGATTCATAATATGATTTAGGGTACATGTTCATCATAAAATTTATTTGTGCTAGAACATCTTTATTACTAGAATCATCCTTAAATATCTCTTTATATTTTTTTAATTCTTTTAAAAATACTTCATTTAAAATATGATTTCTGTATGGAAAAGGTAAATCTCTATCTGAAAAATATTTAGCAACTCTATGATTAGTAAATACCATAGCACTTTCCACTACTTTTTCTCCACTTGTATTTCCAATAATATTTGTAGATGTAATATTATCTTTTACTCTATTTTTTTTAATATATAATTCATCAAATTTAAAGTAATTTTTAAGCAGTAAACTTATTTTAGATAAATAATAAATTGTCTGTTCTAAATTTGTATCATCCGTTCCATGACTTAATACTTGTGCAAATTCATCATATGTGCAGTTTTTAGAAATAAAAGTATATTTTTTTTCAAAATATTCGTTTATTATTTGACCATTTTTTGCATCTATATCAAAATAGTAAGATCTTACATTTCTATAATGTTTTTCTTTTAAACTAAATAAATCAGTAGAAAAAATTTCTGGGTACATATTCAAAGTTTTACCAGGTAAATAAATTGATGTTGTCCTATGATATGCTTCGTCAAATACAATACTGTTTATTGGTATAATTTTTAAAGGATCAGCTATATGAATTCCAAGATGATAAATACCATCTTTATAAGATATTGATAATCCATCATCATAATCTTTAGTGTTTTCTTTATCAAATGTATAAATAAATTCATTAGAGTTTTCTTTATTACTTTTTTTTATATGAAAACATATATTTGATGTTTCTAATTCTACAGCTTTATTGAAAGCTAAATCAATATCATATTTATAACTTAAACTTTCTATATCAAACTCATACTCCAAGCCTTCTATTTTAAAAAGTAATAAATTTATAAAGAAAATGAATCTATTTTTTTGTTTAAGTGTATATTCAAAAGAAGCATTGCTTACTTCATTATTTAGTATTTTAATAAGTTCATATTTGAGTGGCGTACTAAGTTTTAATTTGGGTGCTTTTAAAATACCATTTAAAGCTTCTTCATAATATAATAATTCATCTAAATAACCATTTTTCTTATCTTTTATATGTTTTTTCAAAGCTTCTATATATGAATAAATTAAGTCTAATAATATTTCCTTATTTTCTTCTTCTAAAAAATTAATTAAATATGGATATTTAAAAAAATAGTCTTCTAATATATTGATATTTTTTATTTCAAAAATGATAAATTTAGCTAATTCTATTTTTTTATTAGAGTACCTTTTTTGATGATTATATAAAATTGAAAGAGATAATATTTCTATTCTATCTATACATTTTTTTAATATTTTGTAGTTATCATTTCCTTTATCTATATCTTTAGGTTTATTAACTAGTAGTTCTTTTATAATAAATCTAATATCTTGAAGTTTATTATATATATAATTTCTTTCTGTACTATTGTATTCAAGCATTGATAATGGTTTAAATATTTGTTTCAAAATATCATATGAATTATTTTTCTCATAATCAAAAGAACTTAATTCACTCTCTAAATATTCAAGTAAAATTATGTGATATTTCTTGTGCCTCATTTTTTTCAGTTCAACACTATCTTGCTCTTTTATGAAATCTATTAATTTTTTTATATCATAATAATTCATATGTAACTCCTTATATATATATTTATTTTTATTATAACATCAGTTTAATAATAATTTCAAAAAAAAATTACTATTTAAAGTAATTTTAATTGTTTTTAGATAAAATAAATTCTTTTAATACTTCTGCTGTTTTATTTACACCTAACACATCTGTATTTAAAGCTATATCATAGTTTTCTATGTCATTCCATTTACATCCAGTATAAAATTTATAATATTTAGCTCTTTGTTTATTTATTTTTTCTATTTGCTTTTTAGCATTTTCTTTTGGAATATTATAATATTTTGTAACTCTTTTTTCTTTATTTTTCATATCACTATATAAAAAGACATTTATTATTTTTTTATTATTTCTAAGTACATAATTTGAACATCTTCCTATAATAATAGATGGATTTTTAGCTATATTTTTAATAACTTTAGATTCTGCTATAAAAATATCATTATCAGTTCCATAATAAGATTTTCTACTTTCTTCATTTTCTTTAATAAAATCATTATCTAATCCTGATTTTTCTGCTGATAAAGATATTATTTCTTTATCATAACATGGCACTTTTAGCATTTCTGATAGTATTTTTCCAACATATCTTCCACCACTACCATATTCACGGTTTATTGTAATAACATAATCTGTTTTAAAGTTAGTATCTACATTTATGTTTTCTGTAACTTCATATTCTACCTTATCTTCTTTTAACTTCTTATATTCACTTCTAAGTAAGAAGAAAATAAATATAAAACATAAAATATCTGCAATAGGTCCAGCATATAAAGCTCCATATAATCCTTTAAAATGACATAAAATAAAGGCTATTGGAATAAATAATATTATTTGTCTTGTAAATGTTGTAAGTGTTGCCTTTTTTACATTTCCAAGTGACTGAATAATAATACCGGAACATAATTCTAAAGCATTTATCGCACATACTAATAAAAATATTCTAGCAAACTTAACTGCAAATTCCATAAATAAATCATAGTTTGGATCAGTTTTAGTAATAAATATAGAAATTATTGGTTTTGGGAAAACTAGAATAACAATATTAAATACAAATCCAATAATTAGACCTATAAATAAAACTTTTTTAATAGTTTCTTTTACTCTTTTATAATTTCTAGCACCATAATTAAATCCCATAATTGGTTGTGCACCAATTGCTATTCCTAAAACACTAGATATGTATATATTATTAATTTTAGAAATTATTCCATATACAGAAAGTGGTATATCTGCTCCATATTTAGTATCAACACCATATTTAGTCATTAAGTTATTCATAACTACAAAAAGTGCAAGTACGGTTGTTTGAGTAACAAAACTTGATACACCTAAACTCATTGTTTTTAATACTGATTTGTTTAAAGCAAAATCTTTTAGTTTTAATTTTATTGTTTTTGTTTTTCTTAGATATAAAACAGCTAATATAAATGACACAAACTGACCTATTATAGTAGCAAGTGCTCCTCCAGCAACTCCCATTTTTAATGGAAAAATAAATATTGGATCTAGAATAAGATTAATTACAGCTCCTATAACTAATATAGTCATTGAATATTTTGGTGAACCATCGGCTCTAATAAAAGATGACAAAGCTGTATAGATTATCATAAATGGTGCTCCAATTAATATAATTCTACCATATGTAATAGCTGAATCATAAACACTACTAGTACATCCAAAAATATTAACTAATACTGGTAAAAATATCTCACCTAAAATAGCTAGTATAAAAGATGATATAAAAAGTAAAGTGACTGATGAACCAATACTTTTTTTAGCCTCTTCTTTATTTCCTTCACCAAGACGAAGACTTAAGTTAGCAGCACATCCATTGCCTATTAATTGTGCTAGTGCATTACAAATAATTACAACTGGAAAAATAACATTCGTAGCAGCATTTCCAATTGTTCCTACTCCTTTTCCTATAAATATCTGATCTACAATATTATAGATAGAATTTATAAGCATACTTATAATACATGGAATAGAAAACGCTAATAAAAGTTTATTAATTTTTTCTTTTCCTAAATCTAATTCTTTCATAAAAATCCTCCCTATCCAAAAAAATAACGTAAATCTTTGTCTGGACTTACGTTTAAACTGCACGACAGTTTACATTATAACACAATTTATTTTTTTGTGTAAGTTTTTTATAAAAATTTTTCGTTTAATTAATATAAATAAAATATAAATATTTATCTAAATAGTTTTTCATAATATTATTAAAAATGAAAATCGAATATGATTATTTTTATTTTCTAGTTAATCTCTTTACATAATATCCTTTTCTCATTGGTGCTGGAATAGCAATCATATTATATGATTCGGCTATATCATATAAAGATTCTCCAAGATATTCATTTTCTACTTTATCATTAAATATTTTACTTACTTTATTCATAAAATCATAATCTTCTATGCCAAGAAATTCAAAAAACATATCTAAAGTAATGATTTCTCCTGTCTCTGGAATTTTTTTACCAACCATATTTAAATTGGTATTAAATGCAGATAAAAAATATAATAAAATTAAACTTTTTTTATCTAAATTTTTAGTAAAAAGATCATTTTTCATATACTTAGAATTATAATACATTCTATCGTCACCTAAGGTTGTTGATATTTGCATAACTTTTTGATTTCCAACTTGTAATCCATCATAATCAATTAATTGTATATTATTATTCTCATCAATAAATATATTATCACATGTACATAAGTCTGGAAAAACTGCATCTGATTCTTTAACAATTTTTTCAAGTTTTGTAAATATATCACCATACATATATAAATCTTCTCTTTGACTTAATGATAACATATCTTCTCTTTCATTATAACTTATTCCAGTTGCTGGATTACAAGAGTATCCTATAAATGTATTTTTTTCATCATAAAAAGACATAACTGGCTTTTTTATTTCATCAGATAACTTTACTTTTTCAGAATCTTCTATTTTTTTTTCTAAATTAATACCACCTATTTTTGCCATAGTCAGATAAAATGGACTAAATATTTTTAAAATATCACCATTTTTCATTTTAAATATAGTAGCATTACCTGTAGTCTTATATAATGTTAAATTATTTATTAAATTTCTAGTTAATATTCTTTTTTTCATACTTTAAATTTCCCCCTTGAAGATGTATTATAATATAAGTTATATAAAAAAGCAAATAAAAAACTTTTAAAAAATTCTAAAAGTTTTATCTATAATAACTGTCTATTCCAAAATATTCTTCTAATGTAATCCAAGAACCATTATTATAAAGTGTTTTGGAAAGTTCGCCTACATATCTATAATGCCATGGTTCAAACATATAACCAGTTATATTTTCTTTTCCCTTAGGATATCTTAAAATAAAACCATATTTGTAGGCATTATTATTAAGCCAGATACCTTCTTTTGTATATTGAAAATCAGTTTTTAATGAATTTATATCCATAGCAAAACCTGTTTGATGCTCTGAGTGTCCTGGCCTTGCTGAGTATGTATCAGCTAATTTCTTTCCATCTTTTTTTACATAATTATTATAAATAATATTTTGATCATTATATGATCTAAAACCACTTATTATATTTAAATTTATTCCTTCTTTTAAAGCATCACCTTTCATTTTATTAAAATTTAACATTGTTTCATCTGTTAGTTTACTTCCATAATTAGATGGTAAACTATAACTTTTATTAGCAAGCACTATTCCGTTTATACTAGCTACTCCATCTTTTATATATAAATTATAACCTTTACTAGTTTTATATACTTTATTATTAGGATCATCTTCTACTTTTAAAATAAAATCTTTATATGTTTCATTATTAGATGAATCTTTAGTATAATATTTTAAATTATAAGTTCCTGCTTTATAAAAATCATATTCTCCTATTATAGTAACTGTTAAATTTTCTTTAGAGTTATCAGTTACCTTTACTCCATTTAATAAATCTATCTCCTTACCAGTAAATGTTTTAAATTCGGTGTTACTTTCAATAATCGGCTTTTGTGTATCTTTAACATTTACTATAAATTTATATTCTTTTATTTTCCATAAATCTTTAACTTTTATCTTTATTATTTTTTTCCCTAAAGAACTTGTATCTATTTTCTTATTTTTTGTTATTAATTTACCATTTTCTATTTCTTTTATATAATCTAATATATATTTATTACTATTTATTTCTGCTAACATGTTACTATTAAACACAACTTTAGTTTTTCTTATAAATATAAAATATAAAAAAAGCAAAAGTATTAATAAAATAAGTAATGTAATAATCTTTTTTTTCATAGTACCACCTATAATTTTATTAAAAATATTACTTATCAATATTTTTATAATTATGAGCTAGTATATCTTTTAATACTAACATAGCATCTAATTCACTATACCCATAATCTTTCATTAAACTTTTTAATAAATTTCTTATTTCTTTTTTATATTTATCTATGTTTACTTCCTTTTGATAAGTTTTTAAAACAGGATATTTCTTACTCCAAACACTAGTCCAATCCGTTTCATTTACATTTTTAAAATTAGTTCTATTAATAACATCTCTTATTTCTTTTAATATTTTATCATCATCAACAAGTTCATCTATACTAACATTATAAATATCGGCTAATTTCTTAATTTTTATAGCTGATGGAACTGTTTCACCTAATTCCCATTTTGATATTGTTTGCCTTGTAACATTTAATTTAAAAGCCACTTCTTCTTGTGAAAGATTAGCTTTTTTTCTTGCATCTACTAAATTATTTCCTATATTCATAAATCCTCCTTTTTCTTATTATACTATTTTAAATTAGTATTTTCTACCTACAAAATGAGGAAAATGTGCAAAAAGAGTTAACATTCTTTATAATAATTAAAAGTAGTAATCAGTAATATATATGAAGTTATTTTTATATTTTAATTAAAACTATTTTCATATATATCTAAAAATTCTGTTATAAATCTTGCCATTTCTTTTTCTTTTTTTGTTCCTTTAGTTACTTGCCATCCATATATTTTATATTTTCTGAAAGTGAAATTGTTAAGTGGAAGTAATTTAAATTCATTTTGAATTAACTTGATACCTTCAGAATAATCTTTTTTTAACCTTTTAAATGCTTTACTTGGATTTTTAAATACTGCCATTCCATATTTATTTGCTCCAATATCAAAGTCTATGCTTAATTTACCAAATTCATTTATATTAACATTTCCTTTAATATTATCTTCTCCTACTATATATACTTTTGAATATTTTAAATTATCATCATAAATAAATCCGTAATTAACTAAAATATTTTTTATAAGCAATAAAAACATAATTAAAAAAATTACTAAGATTACTAAAATAAAATTTTTATACTTTTTTCTTTCTTTATTTCTTAATTTTAATATTTCAAAGATATTTTTTTCTGACTTTTTTAAAATATCTTTATTTATTTTTTCTCCAGCAAATAATTCATTTAAAGAAATATCTAAAATTTTACACAAATCATTCATAAGTGATACATCTGGTAAGTTTAAGCCTCGTTCCCATTTACTTACAGCATTTTTACTTATACAAAGTTTTTCTGCTAATTTTTCTTGAGTAAGATTTTTCTCTTTTCTTTTTTCTGAAATAAATTTTCCTATTTTTTCCATATCCATAATATCCCTCTTTTCATAAGCAATATTATCAAAATTTATTTATTTTTTAAACATACCATAGGTTTACTTTATAATTAATACATTAATTATAACACGAAAAATAGATAACTTATAATTATCTATTTAACTATATTAAAATTCTACATATTCTTTTGTATTGTACAGTATTCCATCTATTTCTACATAAATAGAATATTTACCATTTAAGCCTTCGCTATTTATATATCTTGTAATTGAAAGACCATTTTTATTTTCTTCTTCTGTAAATATATCTACACACAAAGCTGTATATGGTTTTTTACTAATACTTTGTTTATAATATACTGCTTTGAAATCTTTATATAATATAACGTTTACATTTTGTCCTCTTTTAAACTGTCCTTTAAATACTAGTCTATCTTCTTCTTTTGTAAAATTTATATTATATTTTTTATATTTTTCATCTATATCCTTTACTTTAGTTAATACTCCTACTTTTGTTTCAGTCTCTTTTGTTTTCCCTAAACTACCAATTCTTTCTGCTTTACCTAACTTAAATTCTGAATCATTATATAAACTTTGTTTTTCAACTCTATAATTATTAGTTGGTAATACTATTTCAAAAATAACTTCATCATTTAATAGTTCTACAGTATCTGATTTTAAAGTTGTATTTTTACTAAATCCTGCTGGTTGATTTGAGTTTTTTCCATCTACATATACAATACCACCTGAATGAACGATATAATGATCTTTATCTAAATAATCAACATCTGATATATATGGTGAGTAAAAGTCACTTCCTCTTTCTTTACCATATTCAAAAACTTGTTTAATAGTCATATCGTCTGTATTTATTTCATACATAACCCCTCTTGTATAACTATCTTCAGCACTTACATATTCTTCTTTTATTTTAGATTTATTATTACCATTATCAAGGATAAATACATATCCTTCTGGTGTTATCATAGCGGCATGCTGACTCCACTGCCATTCAAAATCATCACCTATTGGTTTAAAGAAATATTTTTGATATTCCTTACTCCAAGAAGTAGGATCACCTATTATCCATTTTAGCTTTCCTGTTTTATAATCTATATTTATAACTGCATCTTGATGTCTTCCTGATAATGTAATAGAGTTTGTTTTTTCATCATACCATACTGAATTATTATGGAACCAATCATAGTTAGACCAGTTTTCACTTTTTCCATCTTCCATTTTTAATATATCTTTTAAATCAAATGTTTTTACTATTTCACCAGTTTTTCTATCAAGCTCTACAATGTAATCTTCAACTGTTCCATTTCTATTATAAAAATCATCTGAAGCAACTAAAAGATTTCCATTTGGCATTTCAAAGTAATCGTGATGATATCCACCTGGTAATGAATATTCCATATATATTTTACCAAGCATATCAATTTCATATAGGCCTGTCATATAATATGGGTCATTAATTAATCTTTCTGTACTTATTAACATATGCCCATTTTCAAGTCTAGTATTATCCCATAAAGCATAATTACTTAAATACCATCTAACATCACCATTAACATCATATGCACAGGTGTATCCTTTAGATGATGGTGTAAAAAAATATAAATCATTATTTAATTTTTCTTTATCTGCTTTTACACTCGTTGGTAAAATAAAGTCTTCTGGTAATTTATCTGTTTTTATTTTATATGTTTTTATAATTTCTTTTCCTTTTGTATTAAATTTTATTTCAACTTCATTTTCTTTATCTGGATATAATCCATATACTTCTATATAATGTTTTTTACTTTTACTAAATTTATGAGTAAAAGTTGTATTTTCATCTTTACCTTTTACAGTAATAACAGGTTCTACTTCTTCTTCTGTTTCAAAAAGTATTAAAGCTGTAAGTGGTGATGCTTTATATGAATCTAAAATTATATTAGGCTTATCTACTGTATATCCTTCTGTTTTAAATTTACTTTCTTTTTCATATTGTGTAGTAACTAAACTTTTTTTAGTATCAACTTCTATTTTATTTTCTAATTTTTTATTTAATACTAAAGCTAATATTAAAATTCCTATTATAATCAGTAAAAAGATTCCTATTATAACTTTTAACATATTTTTCTTTTTCATATTCTACTCTCCTTTACAATTTGATTATATAAAAGTTTTTATTTTAATTCAATAAATTATTAGTTGAAAAAACTCAACATTTAGTTGAGTTACTTTGGACATGTATTTAATGATAACGGAATTTTATATGTAGTTACTTTTTCATTATCATTCGATGCTTTTATTAACAAATATAAACTATTTTTAGAATACTCTTTACAAAGCATTTCATAGTCATCTATAGCAAATGTTAGTTCTTTTAAATAATCTTCTAATTTTATAGGTTCTTTTTTTTCATACTTATAAGAACTTATTTTTTTCTCTATATCTTTATCTTTTTCATATAAAATACATTCTATATTATTATAACTTTCCGGGTTTTCCTTACCACAATAACTAATATCTGTTATGTAAATTGAAGACTTATTTTTATTGTATGCAATATTTCCTGATACTTCAAAATTATTACAACTACTAGATAAAGTTTTGAATTCAAATTCATCATCTTTATGTAAAAATAAAAATAACAAAAATGATACTATTAATATAATAATTATTAATATTAATATATTTCTTTTTTTATGTTCTTTTTTCTCTTTATATTCACCTTCAAATAATTCTTCTAAACTAACATTAAAATCTTTACTCATTTGTTTTATTAAAGAAGTATCTGGCATATTTTTACCATTTTCCCATTTACTTACAGCTTGATATGTTACATGATATTTATCTGCTAGTTGTTTTTGAGTTAAGTTATTTTTTTTTCTTATTTCTTTTATAAAGTTTCCAAATTTTTCTTGATTCATATTTCACATCCAAACTTCTATCAAACTAATATATATTATATCATGATGACATTAAAATACAAATATTTTATTTTTTTATATTATATATATTACTTTTAGGAAAAATAATTTTTACTTCTGTATATTTATCCTTAACTGAATCTATAGTTATTTTTAATCCTAAAAGATTACATAATTTATAAGATAAATATAATCCCATTCCAGTAGAATGTTCTTTTTTTCTATTAGTTCCTGTAAATCCTTTATCAAAAACTCTAGGTAAATCGCATGATTTTATTCCGCATCCATTATCTATAATATGTAAAATTATATTATTAGCATTTTCTTCTGTTTTTATTGTTATTTCACTATTATTTTTATCTAAATATTTAATTGAGTTTTGAATTATTTGTGAAATAATAAATTTTAACCACTTTTCATCTGTAAAAATAGTATAACTATTATTTTCTACATTTAATGTTATTTTCTTTTTTAATATATAGTTTTTATAATTTAATAAAACAGCATGAATTATTTCATCTAATTTTAATTCTTTAATAAAGTAATCTTTTTCTGTTGTGTCACTTCTTGCATAAAAAAGCATCTGCTCTACTAAATTATCTATTTTTTCTACTTCTTCTTTTAAATCATAATTTTTATTATTATCAAATACTAGTGATAAAGCTGATATGGGTGTTTTTATCTCATGAACAAAACTTTCTATATATTCCTCATATTCTAATTGTTCTTTTTCTAAATTACTTATTTTATCATTCATAGATTTACAAGCTTTTTTTAAAGCATAATAATATGATTTATTTATAAGTTCATTAGGTTTTGGAAGGAGTTCTGCTATTAAATATTTTTCTTTTAAATTATCTACTAAATTTCTTATTTGTTTTTCTTTTTTACTTATTTTTATATATTCTAATATAAGATAAATTATATTATATATAATTAATATAAATACTAATAAAATAACTAAATCTAATTTTATATCATTAAGTAATAATAAAAGTGAAATTAAAAATATAAAACTTATTTGAAAGAGAATAAAAAATATTTTTTCTTCTATAAAATTAATAAATTTCATAATTTATATCCCTTTCCTCTTATAGTCTTTATTAAACTATTTACGCTAAGTTCACTTGCTTTTTTTCTTAATCTATTAATATTAACTGTTAAAATATTTTCATCTAAATAATATTTATCATTCCATAAATATTCAAGTAATTCTTCTTTTGTTATAATTCTATTTTCATTTGTAAAAAAATAATAAAGTATTAAAAATTCATTTCTTGTAAGTTCTACACTTTTATTATCTTTTTTTAGTAAAGATAAATGTAAATCTAAAGTATAACCTTCTTTAGTAATTTCTTTATATTTAATTGGATTATTATAATTTAAAGCTCTTTTAATTTTTTCAAGTAAAATATTTTTGTTATATGGTTTAGTTATAAAATCTATACCACCTACTCTTATACTTAAAAGTTCGTCTTCATCTGTATTTTTACTAGTTACAAATATAACTGGAATATTGTATTCTTTTTTTATTTTTTTGCATATTTCAAATCCGTTTTCATATGGAAGATTTATATCTAATAATATTAAATCTATACTATAATTATTTAACTTCTTTTCTATATTTTCAAAATCAGTTATTATAATAGTTTCATAGTTATTATTTTTTAATAGTATTGAAAGTTCTTCTCTTATTATTTTATCATCTTCTATAATTGCAATCACATTATCACCTTCTATATTATATCATTAAATTATAAAGAAAAAATTATATAAATTTATTTTTATATAATTTTTAACTGATATTTACTATTCAATATTTCTTTTAAATCCAAAATATGTTGCTGTAAAATATATTATATAAATAATTAAGAAAATAAGAAAATTAATTATAAAATAATTTATATAAATAGTATCATTTACTAAAGCTATTTTAAAAATTCTATTCATAGAGTTAATTACAGAAAAACTTATATTAACTGGATATATAATTGGAAATATAAAGAATATTAATAACTGTTTAAAAATTGTTTTATAAAGTTTATTATCACCTACTCCTAACTTACTTAAAACACTATAACGATATTTATATTTAGTAGAATCACTTAATGATTGAATAGCTAAAATAGTACCAGTTACTGCAATAAAGACAAAAGCTATATAAAAACATACAAATGATGTTATTGTTATAAAACCATCATTATTAGCTTCCTCTTGACCTCTTACTCTAACATTGGCAAGTGAATAACAGACCATATAATCATTTTCATCTTTTTCACACAAATCAGGCTCTCTTAATTTTACTAATTCTTTAGCAAATTTTTCTGTTGTTTCTTCTTTAGTATTTACTATTAAATGTGATTCTTCTACTTCTAAACCTTCTACTGCTTTATCTGGAACTACTACTACAAATCCATATCCAGTTCCCCATGCATATGTATAACCTTTATTAACAAAATCTTTTTGTTTTAATTTTATATTATTTGATAACTTAATTCCTTTTATTTTATCTCTATCTTTTATAAAATCTTGAAATTCTTTAGTTACATGTAATATATATTCATCCTCATTAAGAGTAACTTTTTTATCACCTTTAAGTTCTAATAATTTATTATAATCACTTAACTTAATTATTTGATCAGTACTTCTCCATCCTGGATAATTATCTACTGAACTACTTATATTATTATTAAGATCTTTATAACTATCATAAATTAGTTTATCTTCAATAGTATAATTTTTTGAAATAAAATCTATATAATTATTTAAATTATTTTTATCATCTTCAACACTTATATCATATGGAGAGTTAAGTTCTAACTGGTAATCAAACATACCTTTAAATAAACTAGATATATTAAGCGCTATTAAAGTGATAGTTATTAAAAAAGTTAGAGTACCTAAAGTAAAACTCATTGTTTTTACTTTTGATGAAAATGTTCTAGCTATAAAAAGATTATCTTTACTATATTTTAATTTTTTATTTTTAAGAACTATATTTAAAATAAAATCTGATAAAGTTATAGTTACTCCATAAATACTTATTATTGCTAAAATTAAACAGATAAATATAATAAACATAGAAGGTTCCTGTCCTACTCCAGTAAACTGATTACTGAATAAGACAAGAGCTGAAATACCTAATATTAAAGATATTATAAATATGATATTTCTTATTTTATTATTACTTTTTTTAATCTTTTCGTTTTGTTTATCGTAATATAATAAATCATATATTTTCATTTTCTTTATTCTTTTTCGTGCTAGAAATAATACAAAAATATAAATAACTAAAAAATATAATAAAAGTAGTAAAACAGAATTTAAATTAAAATCTATTTTAACAGAGTTAGGTAGTTCAAAAATACTTACTATAATAAAAGACATAAAAAGACTAAAAATATAACCTATAGGAATTGATATTATTAAAGAAAAGAAACCTAATATTATATTTTCTAAGGTAAATAAATTAGATATTTGCTTTTTCTTTATTCCAAGTATCATATAAGTTCCAAATTCTTTACTTCTTTTACTAAACATAAATTTGATTGTATAATTTATTAAAAAACATACTACAATTACTATAAAAACATTTACTATATACATAGAATATTTAAAGTTATTCATTACATCTGATAAACCTAAAACTTCTTTAGAACTACCTACTAGATTAAAAGCAAAGATAAGTGAAAAAGCTAAAGTTACAGTAATCAAATAGATTACATAATCTTTTATACTTCTTTTAGCATTCCTAAATGCAAGTTTACTTAACATCACTTACATCTCCTCCAAGTAAAGTAAGCACATCTAATATTTCATTAAAAAATTCTTTTCTAGTTTTATCCCCTTTTAAGATTTCATTAAATATTCTACCATCTTTAATAAAAATTACTCTATTACAGAAACTAGCACTAAATGAATCATGGGTTACCATAAGAATAGTGGCTTTTAGTTTTTCATTCATATTACTCATAGTTTCAAGAAGCATTCTGGCTGATTTTGAATCAAGTGCTCCTGTGGGTTCGTCAGCTAAAATTAATTTAGGATTACTTATAAGAGCTCTTGCACATGCACATCTTTGTTTTTGTCCCCCTGATACTTCATATGGATATTTTTTTAGTATATCTTTTATATCTAATTTACTAGCAATATCACTAACTTTATCATCAATATCATTTATTTTTTCTTTATTAATTATAAGTGCTAAAGCTATATTTTCTTCTATAGTTAAAGTATCAAGTAAATTAAAGTCCTGAAAAATAAAACCTAATTCTTTTCTTCTAAAATCAGCTAGATCTTTTTCTTTTATTTCTGTTATATCTTTATTATCTAAAATAATACTACCACTAGTTACATCATCAATAGTTGAAATACAGTTTAAAAGTGTAGTTTTTCCAGAACCAGATGCTCCCATAATAGCTACAAATTCTCCTTCATTTACTATAAAAGAAATACCATTTACTGCTTTTGTAATTATATTACTTTTTTTACCATAGTATTTTTTTACATTTTCTAATTTTAAAATTTCTTTCATATTCTCTTCCTTTCATCTACTAAAATTATAGCAAATAAAAAGCGTAATTTTTATTACACTTTTGTTATATTTCTATTCTTCTTTATTTTTATATATTTTATAAGATATTTTATATGAAATATAATACATTATCATAGTAAGAATTATTAAAAATATTATACCATAATTATTTAAAAAGTTTTCTATATTGGTTATATCAACATTTAATTTAGTTATAAAGAAAAATCCAATCGCACTTATTACAATAATACTAAATATAATCGCAAACATTTGAATTCTTCCTTTTTCAGCACCCCATTTATATATACTTGGTATTTGTATAGCTTCTACTAATGATATCCCAAAAAGACCACCTACAGTAGAATATAAAAGTCTCATTAAATTAATATCTATTTTATTTTCATTAAACAAATTCATAGTACTTGCAAGTGCTATACTAAGAAAATATCCCAAAATACCTCCTATAATAATAGATGAAATTGTTAGAATATATTTTGATAATATTATTTCTTTTTTACTTACTGGAAGTGTTAATATAAATTTATTTGCTTTTGATATTTCATCATAATTAAATGTTGATAAACTACTCATTCCTATAATAGTGCTTATCATAATTGGACCGTAATTAACTGAACCGGTAGAAATAATAGCAAGTGAGCAAAAAATAACTACAATCATAATTGATACTTTATAACTAGATAAATTATATAAATCTTTTTTTATTAAAGCTTTAATAGTGTTCATATTATTTATCCCCCTTTATATAAAATAGCATAATATCTTCAATAGTTGGTTTATCAATAGTTTTTAAATTATATTTATTTTTAAATTTATCTTTATCATTTATTAAAACATTATAACTATATTTTTCTTTTTTATAGTTTATATAATCTTCTTCATCTATATTTTTAAATTCTTCTTCTGTACATCTTAAAATGCCATATTCTTCTAATAAAGATGTTACAGGTAAATTAAAAATTATTTTTCCATCTTTAATAAGAATAATATAATCTGCAATATGTTCTAAATCGGTTGTTATATGGCTTGAAATTAAAATAGATCTACTTTCATCTTCTTCTATATATTTTCTAAAAATATCTAATATTTCATTTCTTACAATTGGATCTAGTCCACTTGTTGGTTCATCTAAAATTAGTAGTTTTGGATTATGTGAGAGAATAGTTGCTATTTTTAATTTCATTTTCATTCCACTAGAAAATTCTTTAATTAGTTTATTACTTGGTAATTTAAATTCTTTTAAATAACTATTATATTTGTTTTCATCCCATTTTTTATACATATCTTTCATAATAAAATTTATTTGTTTAGCAGTTAAATACTCAGATAAATAGCTATCATCAAGTAATGTTCCAATTTCTTCTTTTACTTCTTTTTCATATTTTTTTATATCTTTACCAAATACTTTAATACTTCCTTTAGGATTATTCATATTTAGTATTGATTTTATTGTTGTTGTTTTTCCTACTCCATTTTCACCTATTAATCCTACTATAGTTCCTTCTTTTACAGTAAAATTTATATTATCTAGTTTAAAATCTTTATATTCTTTAGATACATTTATAAGTTCTATATTTTCTTTCATATATTTTCCTCCTCAAATATTATTTGAAATAATTCTTGAACATCTTCTTTAGTTATTCCTGATACTTTAGATATATCGTATATTTTTTCAATTAAGTTTTGAATTTCTTTTAGTTTTTCTTCTCTAATTAATTCTAAGTTTTTAGGAGCAACAAAACTTCCTTTGCTTCTAATAGTTTTAATAAAGCCTTCTTCTTCTAATTCATCATAAGCCCTTTTAACAGTTAAAAAACTTATTTTTAAATCATTCGCAAGTCCTCTAACTGAAGGTAATAATTCTTGTTCTTTTAATTCACCTTTTATTATTGCTTCTTTAATTGAATTTTCTATTTGTTTAAATATTGGAATATCACTACTATTGCTTATTATTATATTCAATATATCACTTCCTTTGTTATATATACTATATAACAGTTATAACACTATTGTCAATAAAAAAATTATCATTAAAGATAATTTATTTTCTAATATGCCCAATATACTCGCTTACTGTTGTAACTTTACTTAATTCATTTTTTAAATATTCTGATAAGCTTTCATAATTTTTCGCTTCTTCTAGTATTCTTCTTTTTATAATTTCTCTTTTCTTGCTTCCTATTTTTTTCTTTATAAGTAAATTATTAATTACTTCTTCCAATAAATAATAATCGATTTCTTCTAAATTAATTTTTTCTAATTCTTTTGGATTCATATTGGGTTTATAATCATAAGAACCAGAATCTATTAAGTGAAAATTACCATTCTCATCAAAAATAGTATCATCATATTGTAAGTCACCAATTAAATAATTATTAGCAGCATAAACTTTACTATCTTCTACCATAGAATCAATATTTTGAATAAATTTTTCACTTTTTAAATTGTCAAAGTTATGATAGCCACAATGTCTTACATAAGTAGAAACTGGTCCTAAATAAGTTCCATTATCATCAGTTGCTGAAGTTATTGGATGATCTAGTATTTTTACTTTAATATTTTTTAATCTTTCTACATCGTCTTTATTTAAATAAAGTTTTTTAGGATAATTATATAATAATTTTACTACTTTGTTTCCAATTTTATAACTTTCACCTTCTTTTCCTTCCCCTAAATAAGTTGATTCTTCTTCATTATATTCTTTTCCATCTATTATAATTTTCATACATTCACCTCATCAAAACTAATTAAATATTTTTCAAAATCTTTAACATAATATTTTATATTTTTAATTTTTGGCATATCTTTACTATTATTCATTATTTTATTAAAATCTTTTTTATATTCATTAGCCATAATAACTACTCCATTCTTATAATGATTATATCATACGGCAGACTGCGTCCGCAACCTAACTTGCAAACTTTCTAAAACTAATATATAATAACATTTACAAATTTCAACTGTCAGAAAAAAGGCTGACCTATATAAGTCCTTTTCTTAATAAAAATTAAGTTTTTCACGTTAGAATTATAAGATTCAATATTATACAGTTGAACATAATAAACAAGTTTATTCTCATGTATCTTCATATGGGGAAAGGGGCATTTTGCCTTTTTATCAAAAACTTGTTTTTTATTTATGTTTTTTTAAAGCAATAACATAGTAATAATTATATTTATATAAAAACTACATTAATTTTATAAAATTATTTATTTTAATATAATCGTAATACTTTAGTTAAATATATATATTTAAAAATGCCCCTATTTCTAGGGGATCATGGGGGAAATCTTAATATCAGTTCGTAACAATTTAATAATTAGTTAAAGTCTTATATTATAAGGCTTTTTCATTTTCTTAAATTTACTAAAGTTTATTAAATAACTTTATTTTTTGCAATCTCTTTTTCATGTTCTGTTAAATCTTTATTCATATTGGTATTAACAGTACCAAAGGATAATTCATTCACTGTAATATTTCTACTAGAAAATTCCAGTGCTAGTTCCTATGTTAATTGCTCTATTGCACTCTTACTTGAATCATAGGCATATTTATTTTCTCTTGGCTTACTAGAATGAACTGACAATATATTTAATATTGTTGAGTATTTAGTCATATGCCTT
>CALVXR010000009.1 GCA_944371445.1 uncultured Bacilli bacterium | reverse complement strand
TTGATATAAAATAGATTATGTAAATTAATAAAGGAGGAAATTTTAAATGGCAAAACAAAAATTTGATCGTTCAAAACCACATGTTAACATTGGTACAATTGGACACGTAGACCATGGTAAAACTACTTTAACTGCTGCTATTTCTAGCCACTTAGCTGGAAAATTTGGTAACGAAAAAGTAGATTTTGCTAATATCGATAAAGCACCTGAAGAAAGAGAACGTGGTATTACAATTAATACTGCTCATATCGAATATTCAACTGAAAATAGACACTACGCACACGTAGACTGTCCAGGACACGCTGACTATGTTAAAAACATGATCACTGGTGCTGCTCAAATGGATGGAGCTATCTTAGTTATAGCTGCAACTGATGGTCCAATGGCTCAAACTCGTGAACACATTTTATTATCACGTCAAGTTGGTGTACCTCGTATGGTTGTTTTCATGAACAAATGTGATATGGTTGACGATGAAGAATTATTAGACTTAGTTGAAATGGAAATTCGTGAATTATTAAGCGAATATGGATTTGATGGAGACAATACTCCAATTATCAGAGGTTCTGCTCTTAAAGCTCTTGAAGGTGACCCAACTTGGTCAGCTAAAATTGATGAACTTATGGATGCAGTTGATACTTGGATTGAAACTCCAGAACGTGACACTGATAAACCATTCTTAATGCCAGTTGAAGATGTATTTACAATCACTGGACGTGGTACAGTTGTTACAGGACGTGTTGAAAGAGGTCAATTAAAACTTAACGATGAAGTTGAAATAGTTGGTATTAAACCTACTAAGAAAACTGTTGTTACTGGAATCGAAATGTTCCGTAAACAATTAGATTATGCAGAAGCAGGAGATAATGCTGGTGTTCTTCTACGTGGAATTTCTCGTGAAGAAGTTGAAAGAGGACAAGTTCTTGCTAAACCTGGAACAGTTACTCCACACACTAAATTCAAAGCTCAAGTTTATGTACTTAGCAAAGAAGAAGGTGGAAGACATACTCCATTCTTCAGTAATTATCGTCCACAATTCTATTTCAGAACTACAGATATTACTGGTGTTATTGAATTACCAGAAGGTGTTGAAATGGTTATGCCTGGAGACAATGTAGAAATGACAGTAGAATTAATCGCTCCAATTGCTATTGAAAACGGAACTAAATTCTCAATCCGTGAAGGTGGTAGAACAGTTGGTGCTGGTAACGTTTCTGAAATTATTAAATAATTATAGACAGTATAAAAACAATAAGTATTTTGCTTATTGTTTTTTTTGTTAAAAAAAAGAAACTAAATTAGTTTCTGTTATTATTTTTTTCCTAAGATACTTCTAATAGGAGCAGCATTTTTATACATAAAGTAAAGCCCATTATTAGTAATCAATTCAAAATCACCAATATATTCATAAGTATTTGCTCCAAAACTTGATTTAAAATCATTTAAACCTTTGTAGCTATTATTTTCTATAGTTACATTAGTTACACCACCTAAGTTAAATAATTTATAACCTTCTTTTGAATATTTTTCTATTATAGACCAAATTAATAAGTGATTTCCATTAAATTTTTTCAAATGCTTATTTATACCATTTAAATAAATATATACAGTATCTCTTTCTTTTACTATTAACGCTCCAGCAATATTGATACCATCTGGATTGTCACGTAATAGGTTAGTAGCTTCTACTAGATTTTTCTTACTTCTTTCAATATTTTTATCTGCTTCTATTTTTTTGTTAATATATACATTTTTTTTCTTAACATTTCTATTAAGTATTAAATTATTTAAACTATTAATATATTTTTCATTTAGCTCATATTCTTTTTTTACTACTTTTAAATATTTTTCAGTATCTAATTTAGCATAAAAATAATTAATTTTGTCATTAAAATAATTATAACTATCATCTAGATAATTTAATCCTCTTGGATAGTCATCTTTTAGTTGGAGATAAAGTTCTTGTAATTGTTCCTTGTTTCCTTCATATATTTTAATTCCATTTTTTATAGAACTTCTAATCTTATTTTTAGTACCCCTTTTAAAATTATTAAATAATTCATAATAAGGTTTACTAATATCTAGAACACTTTCAAATCTAGGTTTTAAAGCTTCAAAGTAATTATTATATCCTAAATGATAATATCCTAATTTTTTTAAAGATGAAAATAGTGTTTCAAAATTTTTATTAATTCCAATTAAATTATAGTTTTTATCATAAATAGATTTAATAATCATAGGACATATTTTTATAGCTATGATGTCTTTTTTACCTAAATATTTTTTTATTAATTTTGTAAATGTTTCAAATAGAAGTGTATTTGTATAATCAATTAAAAAACCTCTAGGAGCATATGCATATTTAAAGCCGTATTTTTTTTGTATTAAAATTAAGGATGCTCCTATAATTTTATTGGTATCATCTATTAAACCAACAAAAAGACTATCAAAACCTTGTTTATTCATAACTAAACCATAGTTTGTAGTTTGATAAATAGAGCTTTGAATAAAATTTTGAGCAAAATTATTAAATTCTTCATTTGTTAGTTCTTTTAAATACATATTCTATCTCCTTTAACTTATATAATTATATCACATATTTTTTTTAAATACTATATATAAAAAAAAGACTTTATAAATTGATATAGTCTTAATCTTTGTTATAACTATTACACATAGTATTTTCTTTTTTATTTTCATTACCACAAGAACATATTTTTATGGTATTTAAAGTACATGAATTATTTTCTTTATCACAATTTTTACAGTCATGTACATTACATTTTATATTTTGATTCATATTATCACCATTAATATTTTTGTCGAAAATAATTAATTTATGCATAAAATATATTTTATTTCGTATTATTTTTTAGGTGATATAATGAATAAAATAAAAATAGGTATTCCTAGAGCATTATATTATTATGAATATGGAATTTTGTATAAAAAGTTTTTTGAAAAATTAAACTTTGATGTAGTCGTTAGTCCTAAAACAAATATAGATATTTTTAATAAAGGTAATCTTTTAGCAGTTGATGAAATGTGTCTTCCTATGAAAATATTTTTAGGTCATGTAAATTATTTAAAAGATAAATGTGATTATATTATAATACCAAGAATAGATAATTATGGTATTTCAAATCAAACATGTACTAATTTTTTATCACTTTATGATATATGTAATAATTTATTTGATATAAATATATTAAATTATAATATTGACTATAGTAACAATGTTGATGAAATAGATGGATTTTTAAAAATGGCAAATAAATTCAATATAGATTCATTTAAAGCCTTATCCACTTATGAAAAAGTTAAAGAAGAAGTAGAAAAAGAAAATAAAAAAAATATAATTTTAAATAGAAAAAAATTAAAAGATAAAAATACAAAAATATTAATACTATCTCACTCTTATAATTTATATGATGATTTAATAGGAAAACCTATTATAAAATTTTTAGAAAAAGAAAACATAAAAGTAATATTTCCAAATGTTGCTGAAGAGGAAATACTGCTTGATGAAGCAAAAAAAATATCTAAGGATTTATACTGGAAAACTTCTAAAAAGCTAGTGGGTGCTCTTTCATATTTAACTAATAAAGTAGATGGAGTTATTTTTTTAACTAGTTTTCCATGTGCTTTAGATAGTCTTGCTTTTGAACTTGCAATGAGAAAAACAAAATTACCATATTTGAATTTAGTTGTTGATAACTTAAATGGATTTGCTGGAATAGAAACTAGATTAGAAAGTTTTGTAGATATATTAAGAAGGGAAATTTATGTATAAAATAGTAATACCTCAAATGGGTGACTATAGCACTCCTGCTAAATACTTAATTTCACATATAATAGACTGTGAAATAATTTCTATTCCTATAACAAATAAAACATTAGAATTAGGTTCTAGTAATAGTCCACTTTTTGTGTGTACACCTTTTAAATATACATTAGGATCTTTTATAGAAGGATTAGAAAAAGGTGCGGATGTTTTAATACAGTTTGGTGGTGGTTGTAGATATGGTTATTACTTTGAACTTCAAAAACAAATTCTCGAAGATTTAGGTTATAAATTTGAAATGATAAATCTTATTACAAAAGGTGAATTCGATTATAAAAGAATCAAAAAAGAAATAGAAAGATTAGGATTAAAATTAAATAAATTAAAAACTTTATATTATATATTTTTATCTATAAAAATGGTTAAATATATGGATAAAATAGACTTTTATATAAGAGAACATATTGGTTTTGAAAAAGAAAATGGAAGTTTTATTAAATTAAAAAAGCAAATGCTTAAAGATTTCAGCACCACTAAAAATTATTTTCATTTAAAATATATGTATTTAAAATATAAAAGAAAATTTAAAAAAATAGAGTTAGATAACTCTAAAAGAAAGTATAAAGTAGGTATTATAGGTGAACTTTATACACTTATGGAACCATTCGCAAACTATAATTTAGAATATGAACTTGCTAAAATGGGAATATCTGTTAAAAGATATACTAATGTAAATTATTTATTGTTTGAAAAAAAATATAAAATAAAAGATTATTTATCTAAAACCAAAGATTATATTAAATATAAAATGGGAGCAGATGCTTCTGATAATATTGCAAGATGTAAATACTTATGTAAACATAATTACGATGGAATTATTCATATGAAATCATCCTTTTGTACTCCTGAAATAGGAGCTATGCCTATTATTAATAAAATATGTAAAAAATATGATGTTCCAGTTTTGTATTTTTCTTTTGATACAGAAACATCTGAAGTAGGTGTAAAAACTAGATTAGAAGCTTTTTTTGATATGATAGAAATGAGGCGTACTAAATGAAAGCATATGTTGGAATAGATATTGGATCGATATCTACTAAAGGTGTAGTTATTGACCAGTTTGGTAATATTATTAAAGAAAGTTATATTTGGACAGAAGGAAATCCTATTAAAGCAGTTAAAAAGCTAATTAATAATTTAAAAGAAATTCCTAAAGATATAGAAATAAAAGGTATAGGTACAACAGGAAGTGGAAGAAAACTAATAGGACTTATGCTAGGAGCTAATACTATTAAAAATGAAATAACTGCTCATGCAGTAGGAACTCTTCATTTTTATAAAGATGTAAGAACTATTTTAGAAATAGGTGGTCAAGATTCTAAAATAATATTATTAGAAAATGGAATAATTAAAGATTACGCTATGAATACTTTATGTGCTGCAGGAACAGGTGCTTTTTTAACTAGTCAAGCTAAAAGATTAGAAGTGCCTATAGAAGAATTTGGAGATATTGCTTTAAAATCAAATAATCCTGTTAAAATAGCTTCTAGGTGTACAGTCTTTGCAGAATCTGATTTAATTCATAAAGCAGGAGTTGGATATAATACTAAAGATATAATTGCTGGTCTTTGTAAAAGTATAGTTTTAAATTATTTAAATAATGTAGGAAAAGGTAAAAAAATAAAAGGACCTATTGTTTTTCAAGGTGGAGTTAGTAAAAATAAAGGAGTAGTACATTATTTTGAAGAAATTTTGAATGAAAAAATAATTGTAGATAAAAATAGTCATTTGATGGGAGCTATTGGAGTTGCTCTTTTATCAAAAGAAAGAGAAACTGATAAAGTTTATACTTTAGATATAGAAAATATTTCTTTTGAAACCAGAGGAGTAGAATGTAATGGATGCTCTAATCACTGTGATTTAGTTAAAATATATAAAAATAATAAACATATAGATACATTTGGAAATAAATGTGAAGTAGGAGGCAAATAGCCTTTTTTTCTTTACATAAAAAATATTTGTATTATAATATATTTTGAGGTGTTTTATGGTTAATGAATTAGAAATTAAAAGATTAGAAATAGAAATTAAGAGATTAGAAATAGAAAGTAAGAAAAAAATAGCTAGAAAAAGTAGATTAGAATGTAGTTATAAAGCATTTAAATTTATTAATGATAATATTGATAAAATAAGTTGTAATCATATGTTGTCTATTTTAACAATAATTGATAATTATTTAGTAGGTTTAGAATTTACCAAAAAGGATATAGACTATAGTATTTTAGAAAAAAAGACTAGTACTGAATATAATAAATTAATTACTAATAAACATTTCATCAAACTAAAAAATGAATATAAAAATAAATATCAAAAAGAGAAAGAAGAAATGCTTAATTCATTAGAAAATAAATTTATTTGTCTTATTAATTCAAAAAAAGTTAATTTTAATAATAGTCAAGATAGTAAAATATTTTGGAGAGCCTTTGATGAATTTTATTACGAACTTATAGCTTTATTAAATGTAATGGATCTTGGTATAAATCATATGTATTTTATTAAAAATGTCTTGTTATTTATGAAACATTATGGACTTGATAAAGATATATTAATTAATAGTAGTAATGTAAAAGAGATGCTTATTGAATATGATAAAAAAGTTAAAAGAAAGTAATTTACAATAATTTATATAAATGTTATAATTAACAAGAATAGGGGTTGATTAAATGAAACTAAAAGATAAAGTAGCAGTTATAACTGGTGGTGCTATGGGTAATGGCCTTGGAATAGTGAATGTATTTGCTAGAGAAGGTGCTAAAATAATTATTTTAGATTATAGTGAAAAAGTGCTTGAAGTAGCTGCTAAATTACAAGCTGATGGAAAAGATGTAGAAGGATATATTTGTGATATAAGAGATTCTGCTAAAGTAGAAGAAATAATAAATAAAGTTATGCAAAAAAGAACAAATATTGATGTTCTAGTAAATAATGCAGGAGTTGCTAAACTTGAAAAATTTGAAGATATGTCTGATGAAGTAAGAGATTATCATTTTGATATTAATATAAAAGGAACATGGAATGTTACTAAAAAGGTTATTCCTTATATGAAAAAAGGCTCAATAGTTAACTTATCTTCAGTAACAGGACCTATGGTAGCTGATCCAGGTGAAGTAGCATATGCTACTACTAAAGCTGCTTTAATAGGATTTACTAAAGGATTAGCTGCAGAACTTGTAACTAAAAATATTAGAGTAAATGCTATTATGCCTGGATATATAATGACTCCCATGGTAGAAGGAATAGCAAAAGATTCTAATAGTGAAAATCCTGATAGTGTAGTTAAAGGAATTGCTGATGGTATACCTATGGGAAGACTTGGTACAATAGAAGAACTTGGAAATCTAGCAGCATTTTTAGCAAGTGATGAATCATCTTATATAACAGGACAAGGGATTGTAATTGATGGTGGTTCAACTCTTCCAGAAACTATGAGTGTTGGTACAAAATAAAACTAGTGAAATACTAGTTTTTTGCATTTTGGTCCTTTTTTAACTTTATATAAGTTTTCATTATGAAGATTAACTCTATAATCATAATAGAAATCATCTAATGGAGAATCATCATTTAAAATTATATAATATCCGTTTGTTGTTTCGTAAGGATACAATAGATATGGCATACATTCTTGTAATTGTCTTGCTAAAACATTATTAGCTACTTCGTAAATCATTGGAAGATTTGTATAATCAGGATAATATTTAGTAAATTTTTGTAAATGAATGAGCTTTATTCCTAAGTTATTAAATTCATTAAGTTTGTATGTCACTTCACCTTTAAATCTAGAAAAAAGTAAATCTTCATATCCATTATTGTTTTTTAAAACAATAGTTGGAATTCCAATATATTTGGATATAGTATCATCTTCATCTAAAAAAGGATCATAATTTACTCCGCCAAAATATCTATTAACCTTAATATTATTATAATAATTCTTTTCTTTTATAATAATTCCTACATATAAATTTTTACTATCTATCATAATATCACATCCATAAAAGATATTATAAATTATAAAAAATAAATGTCAAATAAAAATAATAATAAAATAAAAAAATTTAAATAAACTATAAAAGAGATTGACAATATTTATTAAGTAGTGTATAAATATTTAAAGTGAAAAAGGGATGATTATATGGCAAAAAAATTAGTTATAGTGGAATCACCACATAAAACAGGACCAATAGGAGAGTATCTTGGAAAAGATTATAAAGTTTTAGCATCTAAAGGTCATATTAGAGATCTAGCAACCTCTGGTAAATATGGATTAGGTGTCGATATAGAAGATCATTTTAAACCTAACTATATACCGATAAAAGGTAAAAAAAGTGTTATAACAGAACTTAAAAAAGAAGCAAAAGAAGCTGATACTGTATATCTTGCTACCGATCCAGACCGTGAAGGAGAAGCAATAAGCTGGCATTTATTTGATTCACTAGGATTAAAAGAAGATAAATATGAAAGAGTAGTTTTTAATGAAATTACTAAAAATGCTGTAATAGAAGCTTTTAAACATCAAAGAAAAATAGATAAAGATTTAGTAAATTCACAAGAAACTAGAAGAATATTAGATAGAATAATAGGTTTTAGATTAAGTAAACTTATTCAGTCTAAAACATCAGGATCATCAGCTGGTAGAGTTCAAAGTGTTGCACTAAAACTAATAGTTGATAGAGAAAGAGAAATAAATAACTTTAATAAAGAAGAATACTGGACTATAAGCTCTATTTTTACTGATATGGAAGCTAGTTTATCTAAGTATAAAACTAAAAAAATAGAAATAAAAAATGAAAAAGAAGCAGATGAAATATTAGATAAATTAGATAAAAAGTTTGTAGTAGAAAGTGTTACTAAAAAAAGTAAAAATAAAGCATCTAAACCACCATTTACAACAAGTACAATGCAGCAAATGGCTTCTATTAAACTTGGATTTAATTCTAAAAAAACAATGTCAGTTGCTCAAAAATTATATGAAGGAATTAAATTAGAATCTGAAACAGAAGGTTTAATTAGTTATATGCGTACAGATTCTATTAGACTTTCTGATGAATTTGTAAATGAAACATATAAATTTATTGAAAAAGAATATGGTAAAGAATATGTTGGAAAAGTAAAACAAAAAGTAAAAAAAGAAAATGTTCAAGATGCGCATGAAGCAATACGTCCAACTAGTATATATAGAACACCACAAAGTGTTAAACCATATTTAACAAATGATGAATATAAATTATATAGGCTTATCTATGTAAGAGCACTTTCTTCATTGATGAAAGAAGCAAAAACAGAAAATACAACTGTTATATTAGATAACAATGATTATAAATTTACAACTACTGGTCAAATTATTACTTTTGATGGTTATTTAAAAATATACAAAGATTATGAAGATTCTAAAGATAGTTTCTTACCTGATTTAAAAGAAGGAAGTGTTTTAGAAAGTATTTCTATAAATAAGGAACAACATTTTACAAAACCACCAGCTAGATATTCAGAAGCAACACTTATTAAAGAAATGGAAGAACTTGGAATAGGTAGACCAAGTACATATGCTCCAACTATGGATACTATTAAAAAAAGAGGTTATGTAACTATAGAAGATAAAAAATTTGTACCAACTGAAATTGGTTTTGAAATTACAGATAAACTTCAAGAATGTTTTAGTGATTTAATAAATGTAGAATATACCGCATCTATGGAAAATGATTTGGATGAAATTGCTGAAGGAAAAGAAGTATGGTATGAAGTACTAGAAGATTTCTATAAAAAATTTGAGCCATCTGTTAAAGAAGCATTTGAAAAAATGGAAAAAGAAGCTCCTAAAGAAACTGGTGAAATGTGTCCAGAATGTAATCATCCACTAGTAATTAGAAAAGGTAGATATGGTCAGTTTGTAGCATGTTCTAATTATCCAGAATGTAAATATATAGTTAAAGAAGAAAAAGAAGAAAAAGAAATTTGTGATTGCCCTAATTGTGATGGCAAAATAATAGAGAAAAAAAGTAGAAAAGGAAAAGTCTTCTATGGATGCAATAATTATCCTAAATGTAAAACTGCGTACTGGGATGAGCCAGTAGGTGATAAATGCCCAAACTGCAAAGGAATGCTAGTAAAAAAGAAAGATATAATAAAGTGTTCTTCTTGTGATTATGTAAAAGAAAGTTAGTCTTTCTTTTTTTTTAGTTTTATTATATAATAAATCTTGGTGGTAGTATGGCAAAATATTATATTGAAGTATCAAAATACGATAAAAAAAGTGGGGAGTTTAAAGAACCTAAAATTATAAAAGAAATACATGGAAAAATATTTGAAAATTTATTTGAAATAGATGCTTTTACAGCATCTCTTCGTGATAAAGATGAATTATTTAATATTATTAGAAAAGAAAATGAAGACATAGATGAAGAATATAATAGTGCTATAATAAAAAGTAGCAGACAAGTAAAATATATTATTTTATATGATGAAAAGGATATAGTAGAATTCGCTAATAGTTGTGATTTAAAAGATATAATGAAATATGACGTTAAACAATCAAGAACATATTTTACAAAATCTTATGTAGTAAAAACAGAACTAGAAAGTTTTAAAAAAATAGAAAATTTAGTTTTAGAAATATTAAATTCAAATGATACATCAAGAATTAGAGAAATAAGTGAATATTCTTGTAGAGAAAATGATTTAGTTTTTTTAATGACTAGATGTATGTGTTCTAGTTATGATGATGGAATTGCTAAAGAAAATGATATAAATTTAATTATGAATGAACTTAAAAGATATAAAACAGTTAGGTTAATTTATGTAAATAAGCAAAAGAGAAAACCATCACCATTAAAAAGTAATCAAATAGCAAGAAAAAAAGAGGAACTATTAAAACTTAGAAATAAAGTAGTAAGGCAAAACAAACCTAAAGAAATAAAAACTATAGAGCAAAATGAAGAAGAATTTGCTTTAAGATTTGAAAAAGAAAATGGTATGAGCTGGGAAAAATATAATACGATAATGCATAATATAGCTGTGGATGATAAAGAAGAGTTTTTAGATGAAGAAGAAGTAAGGAAAGCTTATTTTTAATGGAATATTTAGATGATTTTTTAGAATATTTAGAATATCAAAGAAATTATTCCAAATATACATTAATAAACTATCAAAAAGATATAGAAACGTTTTATATCTTTTTAAAAGAAAAAAATATAACAAATATTAAAAAAATAGATTACAAAACACTTAGAAATTACTTAGAATATTTATATGAAAAAAAATATACATCTTCATCTATAAATAGACATATAAGTTCTCTTAAAAGCTATTTTAAATATTTAAAAAGAGAAAATATAATAGAAAATAATCCAGCACTTTTATTAAGTACAGTTAAAAAAGAAAAAAAGTTACCTAAAATTATTAATACTAATGATATAGAAACAATACTATTACTTCCTGATATAAGTACTCCTTTGGGACTAAGAGATAGTGCAATACTTGAAATGTTTTATTCTACAGGAATAAGAGTTTCAGAACTTGTAAAAATAAAAATAAGTGATGTAGAACTTAGCGAAAATAGAATAAAAATAGAAGGAAAAGGAAATAAAGAAAGATATGTATTATATGGTAATATCTTAAAAGAAAAAATGCTTAAATATGTAAAAGATGGAAGAAAAAAACTATTAAAAGAAAAACAAAGTAAATATTTATTTTTAAATAAAAATGGTGATAAGTTAACTGAAAGAGGAGTTAGAGTAATAATAGATAATATACTAAAAAAGGCAGGAGAAAAAAATCATATATCGCCTCATATGATAAGACATACATTCGCAACTCATATGCTCAATGAAGGTGCAGACCTTAAAATCGTTCAGGAATTACTTGGTCATGAAAATTTATCAACTACACAAATATATACTCATATATCAAATGAAAGACTAAAAAATGTGTTCTTACATTCACATCCAAGAGCACATAAAAAATAGTCTTTTTTTGTAAAGTAAAAATAAATTAATTGAAAATAAAAAATATATATGATATTCTATTATAGAATAGGAGGCATAATATGAAATATGTTTATTCCTTTAAAGAGGGAAACAAAGATATGAAAGATATTCTTGGTGGAAAAGGTGCCAATTTAGCAGAAATGACATCTCTTAATCTTCCAGTACCAAGAGGTTTTACTGTTACAACAGAAGCATGTAATAAATATTACGAAGATGGAAAAGTAATATCTAAAGAAATAGAAGATCAAATTTTACAAAAATTAGAAGAGTTAGAAGTAGAAACAGGTAAAAAAATAGGTGATCCTGAAAATCCGCTTTTAGTGTCAGTACGAAGTGGTGCTAGAGCATCTATGCCTGGTATGATGGATACAATACTAAATTTAGGTATGAATGATTTAGTAGCAGAATCTTTTTCACAAAGTACTAATAATCCAAGATTTGTATACGATAGTTATAGAAGACTTATCCAAATGTTTGCAGATGTAGTTATGAATTTTCCAAAAAGTTCATTTGAACATTTATTTGATAAAATAAAAGAAGAAAAAGGCGTTACATTAGATACTGATTTAAGTGCTGAAGACTTAAAAGAAGTAGTAACAATATATAAAGAAGAATATAAAAAATTAGCGGGTGCTGATTTTCCAGAAGACCCTAAAGTACAACTTTTAGAAGCTGTTAAAGCAGTATTTAGAAGCTGGAATAACGATAGAGCAATCACTTATAGAAGACTTAATGATATTCCATCTAATTGGGGAACAGCTGTAAATGTACAGGAAATGGTTTATGGAAATAAGGGAGATAAATCAGGAACTGGAGTAGCATTTACAAGAAATCCTGCTACAGGCGAAAAAAAATTATTTGGTGAATACTTAATGAATGCTCAAGGAGAAGATGTAGTAGCTGGTATTCGTACACCACAAAGTATAGAAACTTTAAAAGACGTAATGCCTGAATGTTACGAAGAATTTAATAGAATTTGTAATATACTTGAAAATCATTATAAAGATATGCAAGATATGGAATTTACAATAGAAGATGGAAAACTATTTATGCTTCAAACTAGAAATGCCAAAAGAACTGCTAAAGCAGCTATAAAAATAGCAGTAGATTTAGTAGAAGAAGGACTAATTACAAAAGAAGAAGCTTTACTTAGAGTAGAATCAAAAGAACTTGATCAATTACTTCATCCAATGTTTGACGAAGATAGTTTAAGTAAAAGTAACGTAATTGCTAAAGGTTTAGCAGCTTCTCCAGGTGCAGCAACAGGAAAAATATATTTTACAGCTGAAGATGCAGTAAATGCATTTAATAATGGTGAAAAAGAAGTGTTGCTTGTTAGATTAGAAACATCACCAGAAGATATAGAAGGTATGAATATTGCAAAAGGTATTTTAACTTTAAGAGGTGGAATGACATCACATGCAGCAGTTGTAGCTCGTGGTATGGGTACTACTTGTGTATCTGGTTGTAATAATTTAGAAATAGATGAGGTAAATAAAGTATTAAAAACAAAAGATGGATTAGAATTTCATGAAGGCGATTACATGAGTTTTGATGGAACTACTGGAAACGTATATGGCGTAAAAATAGATACAGTTCCACCAGTTATAAGCTCAGAATTTGAAGAATTTATGTCTTGGGCTGATTCAGTAAGAAAATTAAAAGTAAAAACAAATGCTGATAATCCAAGAGATGCTCATCAAGCAAGAATGTTTGGTGCAGAAGGAATTGGTTTATGTAGAACAGAGCATATGTTCTTTGATGAAGAAAGAATATTTAATTTTAGAAAAATGATTACTGCTGATAATGAAGATCAAAGAAAAGAAGCATTAGATAAAATTTTACCTTATCAAAAAGAAGATTTTAAAGGTTTATTTAGAGAAATGAATGGATATGATGTAATAATAAGATTCTTAGATCCACCACTTCATGAATTTTTACCACATACTGATGAAGAAATTAAATTACTTGCAGAAAGTTTGAATAAAACATTTGAAGAATTAAAACAAAGAGTAATATCACTCAAAGAATTTAATCCAATGATGGGACATCGTGGATGCAGATTAGATATTACATATCCAGAAATTGCAAAAATGCAAACTAGAGCAGTAATCGAAGGTGCGATAGAAGTAAAAAATGAAGGTATAGATGTAAAACCTGAAATTATGATTCCTCTTTCTTGTGATCTCAAAGAGTTTAAATATGTAAAAAATATTGTTTTAGAAGAAGCGAATAAAGTATTTGAAGAAAAAGGTATAAAAATAGATTATAAAATAGGTACTATGATAGAACTTCCAAGGGCAGCATTACTAGCAGATGAAATAGCAAAAGAAGCTGAATTCTTTAGTTTTGGAACTAATGATTTAACACAACTTACTTACGGATTTAGCCGTGATGATGCATCAAAATTCTTAAAAGATTATTATGAAAAACAAATTTTTGAATTTGATCCATTTAAGACTATTGATGAAAAAGGTGTTGGTTTATTAGTTAGAGTTGCTAAAGAAAAAGGAAGAATGGTTAGAGAAGATATTAGTCTTGGAATATGTGGTGAACATGGTGGAGACCCTAAGACAATAGAATTCTGTAATAAGATAGGTCTTGATTATGTATCTTGCTCTCCATATAGAGTTCCAATTGCAAGACTTGCTGCAGCACAAGCTTGCATTAAAAATGAAAGAGACTAAAAAGTCTTTTTTTTTACAAATTACACTATTTTTTTACTTTACACTAGAAAAATAAAATAAAAATTGGTATAATAAAATAGGTGATACTAATGAAAATATTATGTATTGGGATGGCTTCTTATGATATTACAATACCAGTTGACAGTTATCCAAAAGAAAATACTAAAAATAGAATAAAAGACCTTATAGAATGTGGAGGTGGACCTGCTTCCAATGCTGCTTATTTACTTGGTAAGTGGGGAGAAGATGTTAGTTTTTTAGGAATTATCGGGAATGATATTCAGGGTTATTTTATAAAAAAAGAATTTGAAAGTGCTAATGTAAATACAAAATATTTAGAAATAAATTCAAAAGAAAAAACACCAATTTCTCATATCATTGTTAATGTAAATGAAGGAACAAGAACTACATTTACTTATAGAAAACCAATGAAAATGAAATTAGTAAATTTAAATTTTAAACCAGATATTATTTTAATGGATGGACAAGAATATGAAATGTCTAAAAAACTTATAGAAAAATATCCAGATGCTATAAAAGTTATCGATGCAGGTAGATGTGAAGAAGAAATAATAGAATTGTGTTCACTATCAGATTACATAGTTTGTTCTAAAACATTTGCTGAAAAAGTAAGTGGTGTGGAAATAGATTTTGCAAAAACAAATACTTTATTGGATACATATATGAAACTGAAAAAAATATTTGAAAAAAATATTGTTATTACATTAGAAGATAAAGGTTGCTTATTTGAAAAAGATGGAAAAGTAAAAATATTGTCATCATTAAAAGTATTAGCACAAGATTCAACAGGCGCAGGAGATATTTTTCATGGAGCTTTTGTATATGGACTTGCAAATAATTATTCATTTGAAGATTGTTTAAAAATAGCGAATGTAGCAGGAGCAATATCATGTACAAGAATAGGTGGTAGATATTCTGTTCCAAGTAAAGAAGAAGTGTTAGAAAATGTACAAAAACATAGATGAAATAATATTTATAGATAATTTGCCAACATTAGATTTACATGGTTATGATAGGGAAACAGCTAAAGTTTATATAAATGATTTTATCAAGGAAAATCAAAAATTAAAAAATAGTTTTATTGTAATTGTTCATGGAATAGGTACTGGTGTCATAAGGAATATTACAAATCAAGTTTTAAAGAATAATAAAAATGTTATTGAATTTAAAATGTCAAATTTTAATGAAGGTTGTACTTTAGTTCATATTAAAATTGACTTTGAATAAATATATGTTAAAATTAAATAAAAGGATGTTATATATTATATTGTGTTAATTTGACAAAAAAAGGGATTCGTGCTAGCATATATGCTAACTTTTAGAAAGTGGGGGCTATTTATGTATGAAGAAAGAAAAGATAAATTTTCTGTAAGAGATTTAATAATGCAAATATTATTTATTGCATTACTTGTGTTTTTATTAATGTGGATATTTCCAACAAAAAGTGATTTTAAAAAGTTAAATTCTGATGGAAATTCAGAAAAAGAGAATAATAGTATTTTATATGACAGAATTTTTAATGAAAATATTTTAGCAATGAAGGATGCTGCAAAAAGTTATTATACTACACCAAGACTTCCTCAAAATATTGGTGATAAAGTATCAATGACATTAGGTGAAATGCTAGATAAAAAAATTATTTTACCATTTAAAGATAAAAATGGTAAATCATGTGATACAACTGCATCATATGTGGAAATTACAAAACCATCTAATGATGAGTTTATAATGAAGGTAAATTTAAAATGTTCTGAAGAAGAAAACTATTTATTAGTATATATGGGATGCTACGATTACTGTTCAACTGCAATTTGTGAAAAAAATAAAGAAGATATAACAACACCAGTTATAAAGCCATCAAATCCAAGTAATAATACTAATAATAATCAAAATATAACATATATAATAAACAATATTACAAATAATATAATTAATAATGTTTGTCCTGAATGTTGTCCAGAACCAAAACCAACACCAGAACCAACTCCAACACCAACAGACAACCCAGAACCAACACCAGAGCCAGAGAAAGAATATGAATGTGAATACATTAAGGTAACAAACGCTAGTTTTGGTTCTTGGGGTGAATGGACTGATTGGTCTAGAAATGTTCAATATCCAACACAACTTAAACAAGTAAAATCAAAAACTCAAAGAACAACAGTTACAAAAAAAGTGCTTACTGGGTATAATGTAAGAACATATAAAGATCCAAATAAACCAATTTACAAGCAAGTTCAAGTTCAAAGTGGAACTGAAACAAAAAAAGTTTGTGCTTCATATGGAACTAAACAAGTACCAAACGGAAATGTTGTTTATGGAGAATGGGTAAATCAAGGAATTGTAAAATTATATACAATACCTTCTAATACAAATACAGTAAGATATGATTACATATCTGCTGGTGTTGATAACTGTGAAAATTGTACATATAAAAATTTCTATATATATAGAAAATATACAAGAACATCATCAGAAGGTACAAATACAGTTACATATTGTACTTCTTATAAAACAGAAACTGTTCCATTATATAAAACACAAAATGTTTTAGTAGGATATGGAACTTCTGAGGAGAGAACACCAGTTTATGATACAATTAGAGATGTTGAAGATGTAAAATATTATAGTTATAGAACAAGAAAAATTATATCTGGTAAAAAAGATGTTAAATGGGATATATGTGAAGGTTCAACTTTAGTAAACAGTGGTTATGAAAAAACTGGAAATAAAAGAGAAAAATAAGGAGGCTTAAATTATGGATAGAAGACAGCAATTAGAAAATATGGTTAAGGAGCTTGAAACATTAATAGACAGTAATAATCCAAAAGCAGTTGAAAGAATTGAAAATTTTAAAAAGAATTATACTAAAGCTATTCATAGAATTTTATACGACTTAAAGCATGAATATAAAGTAGCAGGACTTTATGAAGCTATTGAAAAAATTGCTAAAGAATTTGGAATTAATGCTAATATTCCAGTAGGAGTTAATAATTTAGAAACAGTGAGAGAAAATATAGCTAAACATAGAAAAGTTAAACTAAGTAAAAGAGTTGCTATTGCGAGTGGAACTTTAGTTGCAAGTGGGTTAGTAATTACTCAAGCTGCTGGATTCGTAAACGATCAAGTAGAAAATGTAAGTCAAAATAAAGAAGTATCAACTGTATCTAATAACACAGAAATTAATGAAGAAAAACAATCAATTGAAGAATTTCAAAAAGAATTAGAAAAAATTTATGGTGAAGATATAGCAAAAAATGCTAATATGAGAACTTCACTACTAAAAGCTGGAGTTAATTTAACAAGCGATAATGTTATTGATATTTTTGATATTGCTAATATTAAAAATTTAAGTGAGGATCAACAAAAAGAATTTGCTAGTTCTGGTCATGAAATTACTATTCACGAATGGCTTGATTTTTCAACTCAAGTAATGGATGATATGTTAGATGTTAATAAAGAAACTATTCCATTTGATGCTCATGATTTATTTATAAATGATAGCGATATGGCTGATATGGTAAATGAAGTTATGGGTTATTATGTAGAATGGAATGAAACACATAGTGATGAAACAAAACAAAAATTTGCCAATTTTTATGAAAACTTCAAAAACAACTATAAATCATACATAGAAAAAAATGCAGCTGCAACAGAACTTATAGCAAATCTATCAGCTGCATCAATGCAACCTGGATATGGACTATATTCTGTTGATAATGCACCAGAATTAGTTGAACAAAATAATTCAATAGTTGCAGAAGCAAGACAAGTATTAGGAACACAACTTGAAGTAGATTATTCACTTATTGATTTAAGTGATCCTGCAGTTGAACAGGAAGTTAGTAATACAGCAACTTTAAATGATTATAATTTTATTAATAATACTATTCCTAATGAAGAACTTGAAAATTCTAAACTTTTAGTTAAATTAATTTCTAACTTAAATACTTTATCAGTACAGCAAAATCATTCTTTAGCTGAAAAAGTAGATTTATCTAATACAAAAAATACTTGGATGACATTCTCTAATTCTTTTGCTGATTCATTAGTAAATAATAAATTTGATGCTAGTTTATTTGATGCATCTGACATATTTGTAAACGATGAAAATGCAGTTAACAATGTTAACGAAATAGTAAGAATTGTAAGTGCATATAACAATGCTAAAGAAGAAGATAAAGCAAAATATATAGCAGAATTTGGTGATTTTTACTGGAATTACAGTATGAATTTACAAAGAGGATTAGTAAAGAATAATGCTTCAACAGAACTTATTCTTAATGTACTAGCACACTGTGCATCTAATCCAAATATTGGATTAAAAATAGACGAAACAGCTACTGTAGATAATATTGAAGGAAAATATAAAAATTTAACTAAAATACTTGTTGGAGATGCAGAAGAAATACAAAAAGCTACAACATGTAACAATATTGACGAGTATACAATAGATGAAACAGGACAAATTGAAGCAGAAAGATCATATTATGCTCAATCACTTCAAACATTAAATGAACAAATTATATCTACATATACAATTTCTGAAAATTCTAAATATAGTAAAGATTCTTCTAGCTATGCAGAAACATATTTAAAAAAATATGCTTTGGAAACAAGAAAAGAAGAAATTAATAGGCATGAATATAAGAAAAATAGAGTTGAAGCTTTAACAAAAGACGTTAAATTAGTTCCAAATAAAGACCGTGAAGAATTAATGTCACAAATGAATCTATCTAATGGTGGATTTGTAGCAAGTAACGATTTAGGATATGGTTCGGGAAGTGTTAATAGCAATATCATAGAAAAAGCTGATGAATATACAACTATAAGCGGTGAGGGTGAACATGCTAATTCTTCTATGGAACAATGGACTCAAGAACAAGTTGATGAGGCAGAACAAAAAGCTGAGGAAAGTTTAAAAGAAGAAGAAAATAAATTCGAAGATATAGAAGATGTAGTAGTAGAAGAAGAAGTAAAAACTGAAGATAAACCACTGACTGAAGAAGAAAAAGAGGAAAATCAAGAAGCCGTTGATAAAGGTGATATTACAGAAGAAGAACGCGAAGATATGAATAACAATAATGAAGTTATTGTAGATGAAAAAGAAGATGGAACCGAAATAGATCATGTTGATGAAAACGAGGAAGTTACTGTTGATGATATATTTGAAATGTATGAAAATGGTGAATTAACAAAAGAAGAATATGAAGGTATAATTGAACAGTTTTATCAAGATGGTATGATAGATAAAGAAGAATATGATAAATATATTGCTGGTGATAAAAACAATATTGTTAATGAGGTTACTAAAGAAGAAGAAAATAAAAATGAGTCTACAAATACTTCTACAGGTAATACAACAGAGGAAACAGAAAATAAAGATGAAACTATAAATAATTCAACAGAAAATGTTACAGAAGAAACAGAAAATAAAAATGAAAGTACAAATTCAACTGATGAAAATAAAGATAATTCAAATCAAAATTCTACTGAAGAAACATTTATTGATGAAGATGATATCTTGTATGATGCTAAAGGAAACATGATTGGTTTCATTGAAAATGGTGTTAAGTACATATTAAATCCTGAATCAGGAATGTTTGAAGCAGAAAAACAAGAAGGTAATAGTTTTGAAAATGCTACAGATAAAGAAAAAGAAGAAAATACTGAGATAATTTCTGAAATTCCTGTAGTTGAAAGCAATACAAAAGAAACTGAAAATGTAGATCAAGTTAATACTGAAAAAGAAGAACAAATAGTATCAGGTGCTGATGAGTCTGAAGCAACATATACAAAACAAGTAATAGATGTAAAAACTGAACCAGCAACAGCTGGATATGCAAATAATCAATCATTTGATGAAAAAGTTGAAAGTGGAGAAATAGTAGTTGAAGAGCAATATGTAAAAGAGCAAACAACTGATGAAGCAAACATAACAGAACAAACACCAGTTCAAGAACAAGTACCAGTTCAAGAACAAGCACCAGCTCAAGAACAAGCACAAGTTCAAGAACAAACACCAGTTCAAGAACAAACACCAGTTCAAGAACAAGCTCCAGTTCAAGAGCAAGCACCAGTTCAAGAACAAGCACCAGTTCAAGAACAAGCACCAGTTCAAGAACAAGCACCAGTTCAAGAACAAACAGCAAGACAAGCACAACTTGAAGCATTAAAAGCAGAACAAGCTCAATTAGAGGCAATAAAAGCTGAACAACAAGTATCAAATCAAAATGTAAACACAAAATAGTGTAAAAAAGTGGAAATTCCACTTTTTTATTACCTTATTTATTTGACAAAATATATTTAAGTATGTTATCCTAAAATAGGAGAGTAGACAACTAGGGGGTGTCAATATGAAAGATTCATATATATTTGAGTATTCTAATGAAAATGAATTTAAAAAATTAGAAAGATCATTAAAAAAATATAATATGTTAGCTTATAAAAAACTATATTTTGATTATTACCCAAAATTAAAAGAAGGTAACTTCTTAGGGCAGAAAAAGTCGAGTGATTCTAATGGGAAAAGTATATATGAATTAAAACTTCCAACCGATGTTATGTTTTCAAAGGTACATGGTTTTATAAAGTTGCACTACATTGTTGACGAAAATATTAAAACAGTTTTTTTAGATAAATTAACTCCGGAAGAAATATTATCGGAGGGTCATCAATCAGAATTAGTAACATATAAGGGAGTTATGGTTTCAAAACAGCATTCAGAGAAAGATATGTTTAAAATAAATTTACTAAATATGATAAAAAAAGATTAAAAAAAAGTTTCTTGAATTTAAGAAACTTTTTTACTTTTTTGAAGACATAATCTTTTTGTATGTTTTAGCTGTTAATTCAAATCTATCTAAGTTTGTTGTAGGTACCTCATTGTCTAATACTTTTGGTCCTTCAAAAACTTCTCCAGTTTCAACACATCCATAACAATTTATATTGTCGATATCTTCATTTAAATTTTCTTTAAGATAGTTATCTTGTTTTAAGTTAATTCTAACTATTCTAAGTTTAGTACATAGTAATTTAAATCTATTTGATATATTATCTAAACTTGATAAAACTTGTTGATATTCTTTTTGTTTCATTAGTAATTGTTTTTTATTAAATTCATTATTGTGCTCTGGTAACAATAATTTAGCTTTAATATAACTAATTTCATTAGCAAGTTCTTTTTTTTTAATTATAAGCACTTGTCTTTTAGAAATAAGATCATGTAATTGCATTTCTGAATAATTATCTAAACTCATAAAAACCTCCTTTATTTGTAAAATAAAAAAAGTCATTCGACTTTTATAACTTAATGGTGCGAGTGAAGGGACTTGAACCCCCATGCCGTAAGGCGCTAGATCCTAAGTCTAGTGCGTCTGCCAATTTCGCCACACTCGCAACAGTGGTGGACCTTGAAGGACTCGAACCTTCGACCGCCCGGTTATGAGCCGGATGCTCTAACCAACTGAGCTAAAGGTCCATTGCATCACTGACTTCTATATAATATCATATGTATAAATATTATGCAATATGTTTTTAAAAAAAAATTAAATTAAATTAAAATTTATTAGTAAAAAAACAAAAAAATTTAATTTTTATTAAAATATAGAATAATATGTGATTTTAAAAAATTATTTGTAACGATAAATAATATTATGCTATAATACAGTATAAGAGGTGAATTTATGAAACTATATAATACAAAAACACATCAAGTTGAAGAATTAATTCCTTGGAATAAAAATAAAATAAATATGTATACTTGTGGACCAACTGTATATAGTTATGCTCATATAGGTAATCTTAGAACTTATATTATGGAAGATGTTTTGGAAAAAACATTAAATTATATTGGTTATGATGTAAAAAGAGTTATGAATATAACAGATGTAGGACATTTATCAAGTGATGCTGATACTGGTGATGATAAAATGGTAAAAAGTGCTAAAAAAGAAAATAAAACAGTTCTTGATATAGCTAAGTTTTATACCGATATATTTTTTGAAGATTTGAAAAAATTAAATATTAAAAAGCCTGAGATAGTAAGTCCTGCTACTAATAATATAGATGAATATATAAAAATAATAAGTAACTTACTAGAAAAAGGTTTTGCATACCAAAGTGGAGGTAATGTTTACTTTGATACTTCTAAGCTAGATAATTATTATGTACTTACTAATCATAAAGAAGAAGAATTAATATCTGGAGTTAGAGAAAGTGTAGAAGAAGATAAAAATAAAAAAAATAAAGCAGATTTTGTTTTATGGTTTACAAAATCAAAGTTTGAAGATCAAGAACTTAAATGGGATTCTCCATGGGGATATGGTTATCCAGGATGGCATATAGAATGTACTGGAATTAGTTTAAAATATTTAGGAGAATACCTTGATATTCATTGTGGTGGTGTTGATAATATATTTCCGCATCATACTAATGAAATAGCTCAAAGCGAAGCTTTTATAGGTCATCCTTGGTGTAAATATTGGTTTCATGTTGAATATTTAAATGATAAAAATGGAAAAATGAGTAAAAGTAAAGGTGATACATTAACGGTTTCTACTTTAGAAAAAGAAGGTATAAATCCACTTAGTTATAGATTATTTTGCTTAGGTTCTAATTATAGAAATACATTAGAGTTTTCTTATGATTCTGTTTTATCAGCGCAAAACACTTATGATAAATTAGTAAATAAAATCAAAAACATAAAGGATAATATAGAAAATGATTTCAATAAAGAAGACTTTGAAAAATATAATGGTGAATTTAAAAAGGCTTTAGAAAATGACTTAAATACATCTTCTGCTTTAACTGTACTATATGATGTTATCAAAGCAGATATAAGTAATAATACAAAGTTGGAGTTAATTAAAAATTTTGATAGAGTACTATCACTAGATTTACTTAAAGAAAAAGAAATTGATGAAGAATTAAAAAAATATATAGAAGAAAAAATAGAAGAAAGAAATAGTGCTAAAAAAGAAAAAAATTATGAAAAAGCTGATATGATAAGAGAAGAACTTTTATCAAAAGGGATTGAATTAAAAGATACTAGAGAAGGAACTATATATAATTTAAAATAGAGGTGATTAAGTGAGTTTAATGACAATGCAATTTGAAAATATGCTAACAATACTTTTGTTTTTTGCGGGTTTAATAGTTGTAATCTATGCACAAAGTAAAATAAATAATGCTTATGCAAAGTCAAGTAAAATTAAAATAAAAAATGGCTTATCAGGAGTTGAAGTTGCTAGAAAAATATTAGATAGTAATAACCTTTCTAATATTCATGTAGTAAGTGTTGGAGGAACACTTACAGATCATTATGATCCATCTAGAAAAGTAGTTAGACTATCTAATGATGTATTTAATAATGACTCTGTTGCTGCTATTTCTGTAGCGGCTCATGAATGTGGTCATGCAATTCAAGATAAAGTAGGGTATTCTTTTATGAAAATAAGATCAATGCTAGTACCTATTGTAAATTTTGTTACATATATAGGATATATAGTATCAATAATTTCTTTATTTGCTGGAATAACAGGTTATTTAAAAGTAGGTATAATGCTTATAATAGTATCATTAATATTTCAGCTTGTTACATTACCCGTTGAATTTGATGCTTCAAAAAGAGCAATAGAAGAGTTAAATAAATTAGGTCTCATTGATAAAGATGAAAATACTAATGTAAAAGAAATGTTATCAGCTGCAGCTTTTACTTATGTAGCATCTTTTATATCAAGTATACTTAATTTACTAAGACTTGTAATTATGCTAGGAAATAGGGATGATTAATAAGATAATATATACATATTTTTTTAAATTATAGGCAATTTTTTTGCCTTTTTTTAATTATTATTGAATAATAACTAAATTAATGATAAACTAATAATAGCTAAAATAGAATAGAACATCTGGTAAAAGTCTCAAGTTTGACAGTTTGAAGTGAATAAAAACTCTCATTTCCTTATTTTACAAGGGATTTGAGAGCTTTTTTTGTAACCCAAAAATGCGTACTATGAGCTATCACTCATAAGACTTAAAAATTTCTTTAATTTTTTTATAAGTTAATATTTCAGTATCAGTATTTATGCCTAAATATTCGTGTAAAGCATCTGTTAATGAGTTTCTAGTATATGTAGGTTCAAAGCCTTTTCCTTTATGCTCTAACATTTTCATTTCTTGTAATTTTGTAACAATTTCATGAACGGTATACTCTTCATTTAATTTGTGTTCTAAATATCTATAAATAAATAGTGAAAGATAACAAGTAATAAAATGACCTTTAATTCTATCTTCTTTTGATAAATATACAGTTCCAGAATCAAAATCATCCTTCATTATTCTAAAAGATTCTTCAATTTCCCATCTACCATTCATAACTTTTATAATAGTTTCAGTATCATCGATTAAATTAGTTGTTATTCCGTATAATCCATTGTATTTTTCTTCATTTTCAAAAATTTCTTTATCAATAGTATATTCAATGTTACAAGCAACTTCACCATTATCGGTTGTTCTTATTTCTTTAACAAAACGTTTGGGATCATTTTGATTTTTAGATATCTTTATTTTTTCTACATCTTTTTTATTTTTAGCTGATTTATTCTTTTTATTTATTTCTTCAACTAATTTTTGAGCTCTTTCAAATTGTCGTTGTTTTAATTTGTGTTGGTATTCTTTATACTTAAAAGAGAAAGTAATAATTAATGCTTGTTTAACTGACTTAGTTTCACATTCAATTTCTTTATAAAATATAGTATTATAATGTTTCTTTTTTAAATCTTCATTTTTTTCTATTTCTTCTAAATTATAAATTTCATTTAAATTTCCTAATATACGCCATCCTGATTTATTTAAAGCAAATTCTTGTAATTCATTATTTAATTTTTTTATAGATTGAGTAATTACAAATCCACGTCCATCTTGAATATTAAATTTTTTAATATCATCATTACACATTGCCGCATCAGTACAAACAATAATATTTTTACCTTTCATATCAAATTTATCTAAAAATTCAATTTCACTAGGTATCATAGTTTTAGATTCGGATGTGTTTCCTGGATTAATATTCATAGCAAATGGATATCCATCTGCATCCATAAATAATCCCATTTGAACAAGTGGAAGAGGTTGATGTTGCTTAGAAATACCATATCTTTGAAAATCATTTTCTTCAGTATAAAAGAAATAATTAGTACAATCATAATAAATAACTTTATAATTTCTATCAATAACTTTATTACTATAATTAAATAATTCTTTTTGTATGTTATTAATTTCTTTTGATAAATAAGATAATGTTCTGTATACATGATGAATATCAAAGTTATAGTTACCTATAAATCTCTTAGATTGTTCATAAGTAGATAATTTAGAAGATGGCCATATAATACGAGCAAATACTAAACATTCAACAATAGAATTAATATCAAAAGTAAATCTATATTTGTTTTTGATATTTTGACATATTTTATCTATTCCTAATTCATAATATATTTTTCTTAAAAATAAGTGGCCTGAAAAGAAAGAACGTTCTAAATCTTTTTCAATTCTCTTATTTGGATCTAATACAAGATTAACAGGTAATTCTTTATTATCTTTAATCATTTTATTTAAAGAATTAATATATTCCTTTACCTTATCCATGGTGTTATTAGAACCAAATCTTTCTATTAATTTTTCGTCATCTCCCAATAGTTCGTGGGTAGTAGAAGTTCTTTTGCCATCCATTCTTGTGTAATCTTTTATTATTGAATATGTCGTATGTCCGTTTTTTGCTGTTACTTTTTTTAA
>CALVXR010000008.1 GCA_944371445.1 uncultured Bacilli bacterium | reverse complement strand
GTTTAAAATGAATTTATTAGGTCTATTAATACTATTTATTATTTTAATGTTATATGATTATATATTTCATTTAGTTATGTGTAGAATAGCTAAAAAAACTAAAAAGAAAGTATGTAAATGTTGGGATTGTATAAATAAATGTGATTTATTTGAACATAAAGAACATGGATATTAAGGATGTGAGTTAATTGTTTAAAAAGATATTTTGGAAAATACACAATGTATTTAAAGCCGTAAAATATGGCTTTCGTGCTGCGAGGTGGTAGTGTGAAAAATAAAATTATTGCAATAACGTTATTAGTGGTTGCTATTATACCTATGTTTAGTTTTGTAAGTGCTGATACAATTGATTTATATAGTATTTTGCCTAATTATGAAGACTTATCTGAACCTTATAATAATTATTTTAATAATGGTTTTTTTCTTCATACAACTACTTATGGGGCTCATTATTTATATGTTTTTAAAGAGCCAGAAACTAAATGTTATGTAAAAAGTGCTTCTGAAAATTATTTCTTATGTTTTGATAAAGAAACTTATTATATACGTGTATTAAATGACGGTTCTTTTAGTGGAACTTTTAATTCTGTTACTGCAAATTTTGATAATATTTCTATACCTGTTGAATTAGCTGAATCCTATTATTTATCTACTGTTCCTATTTATAAGAGTAAATCCTCTACTGAAATTGTTTTAGATTCTAATTATACTAAAGACGATACAATAGGTGATCCAAGTTCTGACTTACAACTAAGTTATGAATATAATGAAGATTATACATCATGTCATATTGATGCAACAATAAAAGGTGGAGCATTTACAGATAAAATATACTATAGTAATTATCAACCTGGTATTACAGGTGAACTTTTAACAAAGAGAGGTTTTCCAAAGGAGCGGTATAGATATTACTGAAAATCAAAGCTTATTTTTCCAAGCTGAAGATAAAGATGGTAATATTATAGCAAAAAATTCTATTTCAATATATAAAATTGGTAAACTTAATCCAGATAATTTTAATTGTACTTTTAATTTTAGTAAAGGAACTGGTTCGACTAGTTGGGTTGAAATTATTCCAAATCTTAATCTTAATCAGAGCCCCTATTATGATATATTTTATAAAATTGGTATTGATAATATTTTAACATTAACTTCTTCTACTGGTGATTTAGTTACAGAGTTTAATGAAGTAGATAATAATCATAAAATGGTTTTTAATACTATTTCTGGTGCTAAATTTACAATTTATTTTGAATTAAGAAATAAAATTGATAGTAGTGTAGCACTTACTAGATCATATAATGTTGATTTAAAAGCTGCTAACGTTGCACAAGGTGGAATTACCGGAAGTGAAGATAATTCAGGAGGTAGTGGAGTTACTGGTGGTACTACTAACGGTGAAGAAGATCCAAGCTTGTCTCCTAATGGTGGTGGATTAAGTATTGATTGGTCAGTTGATAATTCTATTAATACTGTAAAGGATTTCTTTAATAATGCTGTAGAATTTTTCAATTTAATACTCAATTTTTTAAATCAATTGCCTAGTTGGATAACAATTCCATTATATACTTTATTTACATTAGCAATAATTATATTTGTTTATCATGTTATAAGGGGGTAGTTACATGGGATATTTAGCATATATTTTTGATATGTTTTTTAATATTGCTACTTCTATAAAAATTCCTATTCCTATTTCTGAAAAATTAACAATTCATTTATCTATATTTAGTATTTTAATTGGTATTATTGTTTTAGGTATTATAATTTGGTTTATAACTAGATTATTAAATTTTGAAATTAATTGGTCATTTAGTCAGTTAGGTCAAGCTCAAAATAATAATTTTAAGTCTAATAATAAATATAATAAATCAACTGATAAGGAATATGTTCGTACTATGAAAAATTAGATATTATGGAGGAATTATGTTATTTGAAAGTGATAATATTTTAATGTTAATATTAATAATTCTTTTTATATTTTTATCATTAAGAATATTTAAAGATTTTAAGAGGTGATTATATTGGAAGATTATTTAGCTGAACATCAAAATGTATATATTTATAGTGAAAATATTTCTAATACTGATGTTCCTTTTCCGACTGATAGTTTTGCTGATCAAATATTTGGTGGTTTTAAAAATGAAATATTTTATGACTATTTAAAACTTTTTGTATGTATTTTATTTATAGTATTTTGTATAAAGATATTTGCTATATTTTTTGAAAAATAAATATAGTTAAATATAAAAAGGAGGTATTTTTATGGATGATGTTGCTACTATCATTACTTCTTTGGCTGATGGTGCTGCTGCAATTTCTAGTGGCTTTGTTAGTGTTATTTCTAAACTTGTAGGAAATGCTCAAGTTCTTACTTTAATCGGCTTAGCCATTGGCTTTGGTATTGTTAAGTTTGTTCTTAATAGATTACCAATGATAAAGTCTAGAAGATAGGGGGTGATTTATAGTGATTGCTAGTATAACTGCTGGTGCTACTGCTGTTGTGGGTGCTATGGTTTCTACTATATCTACTTTAGTTGCTAATGAGTCTGTTATGACATTAATTGGACTAGCTATTGGTTATGGTATAGTTAAATTTGTTGTTAATTTTTTACCTATGATTAGAAGTGGTAGATAATTTTAAGGTAGCAAAAAAAGGCTTTGATGCCTTTTTGCTACCTTAATATATACTAATATATACGAGGTGATTATTTTGTTTTTTAGATTTTTATTAGCTATGTTATTAAGTATTATTATTAGTTCTATTTTTTTAATATTATTAAATAAAAAAGGAGATAGAAAGTAATGAATATTTTAATATATATTATTATTGTTTTTATATTTTTAAAATATTTTTTTTATGCCAGTAAATATGAATACAAAGTAACTGTATTTGCTGGTAAAACTGGAAGTGGAAAAACTATGCTTGCTACTAGTATGGCTTTAAAATTAATTAAACGTGGTATACCTGTTTTTAGTACTTATTATATTAATGGTGCCAACAAATTACCATATAATTTTTATGATTATAATTATCCTGAAGATTCTGTTTTAATTATTGATGAAGCTCAAATCGGTTTGGATAGTAGAGAGTATAAAAATTTAACAAGAGAAGGTATTTCTAATCGATTAAAAAATAAATTATCAATGCATAGACATCAAAAAATTGATATATGGTTTATAACTCAGCAACCTGAAGAAATAGATGCCCAAATTAGACGTTATTGTAGTGTTATGTATTATTGTAATAAAACTATTCTTAAAAGAAAGGTATCATTTAAAGATAAATCGATTAAAATATTGCCATATTTTCAATATTATGAAATTTGGGATAGTATAAATACATATGAATTATACAAAAAACGTTCTGATCCAAGGTTAACAGTAAAAGATTATGGGGTCAAGAAAGGATTTAAATTTATTACATCTAAAACTTTTAATAAGTATAATACTTATCAGATGGATTCTTCAACTTCTTTTTTGCCTGATATTGAAATTCAATTACATGATGATCCTAATTCATTTATTGATACAAATTTAAAAAAGTAGGAAATCCTACTTTTTTATATTTAAGAAATTTTAGTCTCTCATATCTTCTAAATAATCTAAATATTCACTTATAGATATATGCTCTTCGTCTTCATTTTGATTACTTGATCTAGCACTTTCTTGTAATGCATCTAATAATTTCCATGTTTGATCAATTCCTAATTTTTGCATTCTTTCAAATTCTTCATTTGTCATCATTTTTTCTAAATCTTCACTTTCCATATTTAAAATTTCTTTTACTGTTAATTTTTTCATTTTTACCACCTTATCCTTTTCTTAATTATATTATAACATACTGTGTACCGTATGTCAATAGTTTTTTTATTATTTTTTTAAAAAGTTTTCGATTTGTTCTTTTAGCCAAGTTGCATAAGGTTTATCTAATTTTTCTAAAAAACTTTCAGCTAAAGTTTTATCTATTTTAGCAACTAATCTTTTATATTTTTTATTTTCCCATTCCAATTCT
>CALVXR010000007.1 GCA_944371445.1 uncultured Bacilli bacterium | reverse complement strand
AATTCTTTACATTTCCAGATAGTGGATTAAAACTTTCTGGTGAGCAACCAGCAGGAGGAACAGCAAGTACAGATTTAAAAGGAAATATAACATTTACATTATTTGATAAAGATAAGAAATGGTGTGCAAAGAAAGATGTAACAAGTGAAAAAGTAACAATATTAGATTATAATGAAAATGATTGTAAAACTGTTAGCCTAAAAGAAGAAATAGAAAAAGATGAATCTCATATAGTAAAGAATGTAAAAGTAAATGGTGAAATAGTAAATAAAGTAATAGGAACAAAAGAAGAAAAATTAACAATGAAAAACTATGTATGGTATATGGGACAGTTATGGCAAGTGTTAGAGACAAATGACACAAATAATATAATAAAACTAATAACAGCTCAAAGTATTACAAGTATCGCATACGGAGAAACAAGTGATTATAACAGTAGCTGGGTAAAGAAATGGTTAAATGAAGTATTTTATGCAAGTTTAGAAGGAACAGAATTAGTAAGAGATACTAACTTTTGTTTAGATAAAGTAGAAACAAATAGTGAAACAATAACAGATGGTGATTATAATATACTTAAAGTTAACTCACATACACCAATAAATACCTGTCAAAATAAAATAAGTGAAAAAGTAGGCTTAATGACATTTGAAGATTATGTATACTCAAATAATGGAAATACTCCTATATATAATGGTGGCTCATATTTAGATGAAGATGAAATCGAATGGACAATAACAGCTTTTGATGATTCACATAATTGGATACAATGGCTATCGACAGGTTATATAACAAGTAATAGTAATTACTATAGTACAGTAAAAGGATATGGGCATGGAGTAAGACCAGTAATAAGTATAGACGGAAGTTCAGTAATAAAAGAAGGTGATGGAACCAAAGCAAATCCATATATATTACTAAATGAAAGAAAAGCAAGTAATGGCTCGAAAATAAATAGAGTAAAATTCGGAGATTATGTATATTTAGATGAAAGTAATAATCCAAATACATTTACAGAAGAATATGTAGCCCGTGGTCTTAAATATGACACAACAAAAGATAAAGTAAGATATAGAGTAGTAAAGAAAAACGAAGATGGAACAGTAAAAGTAGAAAGAGCTGATGTACTAAGAAATTTACCAAGTACTATATCAAATAGCTTAGGAAGAGGTATAACGTTTTATTATAAAGAAGGAATAGATGGATGCAATTATAATAGTAGTAGCGATTATCAAACAAAGGCTTGTATTAATAATAATATATTTAAGGTAGAAGGAAATACAGAAGAATATAATTATAAAAATAGTATAAATATAGGTGATTTCTTGAATAGTAGTAGTAATAGTTTTTATAATTGGTATTCAGATAGTACAAAAAATATGATAGAAGAAACAGAGTATGATAGATTTACAGGAGGAGTAAAAAAAGATTATAGTAATTTAAATGATAATGAAACTGGAATATATCCAGAAACAACAAATGATGGAAAAGTACTAGCTAAAGTTGCACTTCCAACCTGGGGAGAAATGTACACAGGAAATGATTTGAATATTCAATATTGGTATATTAATAGATATCAAACGGCTATTTCAAATGTTTCGCGCGTAAATGCTGATGGTCAGGCAAATGGCAGTAATGCTGGAATATTATCAAGAACCGTGAGACCAGTAGTAACTCTAAAATCAAATGTCAAAATTTCATCAGGAGAAGGAACAATGACAAAACCATATAGTTTAACAATATAAAAAATAATATAAAAAGAAGATTAAAATTGATATGAACCTCGTTTCTATTTTGTCCAACTTTTTGGGTTCAGTTCAAATAAAATCTTCTTTTTTGATTTTTCATATAACGAAATAAAATCTTCAGTATAATCATTTATTTTATAATGAACTAAATTCATATAAAAATCATATAATTTTTTATCTTTAAATATAATAGTATTTTCCATATTCCTATAATTTAAAACAAATTGTGGTATTATTTTAGTAATCATAGAAATAGCTAAAATATTAAATAAATAAAAATCTATATTTTCATCTAAGTCATTATAATTAAAATAATTATTTAAAATAGAATAATTAAAAGAATCAGTTTTATACTCTCCTATAGTACAGTTATCTAAATCACATAAGGATAGTATTCTATTTTTAAAAATTAAATTATTAAAATTAATATCTCCTAAAATAATACCATTTTTATGTGCTTCTAAAATAATATTTCTAAAGTCTTTTAAAATATTAATTTTCTCTTTTTTTCTTTTATAAAAATAATCATTTAAAGTTATATAAGAAGCAAAATCCATAGTATATCCTCTAAATTCACCATTAATGTATATAAAACCAGTAGCTTTTAAGAATCTTTCATCTAGTGGAATACTATCTAATAATAATAATTTTTTCCTTTTTATTTCTAATGAATCTCTAGAGTATTTAGCACCATCTTCAAAATGATCAATATCTCTTTTAAAAATTTTATAAATAGTATTATCTTTTAAAAAAATTATACTTTCATGACTTGTAGATGAAATGATTTTTAAGTTATATAATTCCTCTTCTTTTAAATGTATTTCTTTCATAAATATCACGTTTATTATTATAGTTTTTTTTTATTTGTTGTCAAGTTTTTTATTAATACCAATCATACTACCAAACATACTTATGATAATTAATAATATATAAAATAAAATATTTTTAAAATTTATATGAAAACTAAAAACCAGTATTGATAAAATTAAGTAAGTAAGAGATACACTAAAACCAAGTTTTAGTCCTTCAAGATATCCTTTATTAGATGCTTTTTTTCCAAGCAAGAAGGAATTAATAAATAAACATAATATAATAGAAATAAGTTCTAGTATAGAAGTACTTTTACTGCTAGTAAAATTTATTATACTTAAGCTAGTAATTATTAAAGTGCAAACTAATACAGAAATATTAGTATATAAATAAGAAAAACCTAATTTTTTTAAATCATTCATTAAAATCACCTAATAAATAATATGATTGTATAAAAAAAATATGAGAGTTCATAATTTATATAGGTGATAAAATGTATATTGAAATAATATTAAAAACAATTTTTATTTATTTTTTTATAGTATTGGTATATAGAATAATGGGAAAAAAAGAAGTAGGTGAACTTGGTGTAATAGATTTAATTGTATCCGTTTTAATTGCAGAATTCGGAGTTCTTTGTATAGATAATACCAAAACTATACTAAATTCTGTTATACCTATTATTGTAATTACATTTATCCAAGTAGTACTTAGTCTTATAACACTTAAAAGCTCTAATATTAGAAATATATTAGAAGGAAAACCAGTAGTTATAATAAATAAAGGTAAAATAAATTTTAAAGAAATGGCTAAACTTAGATATACATTAGATGATTTAGTATCACAGCTTAGAGAAGAAGGAATTAAAAGTATAGAAGAAGTAGGATATGCAGTTTTAGAAAATAACGGTAAACTTTCTGTTTTTAAAGAAAAAACAAATTATCCATTACCACTTATTTTGGATGGAATAATAGATTTTAAAGTATTAAATGAAATAGCTAAAGATGAAATGTGGATATATAAATTATTAAAAGATAGAAATATAAAATTAGAAGATGTTTTCTATGCTTTTTATAAAGATGATGAAACTTATATAATAAAAAAAAGTGAATTATGAATAAAATATGGTATAATCCTGACTTTGACAGTTTTATAAAGTAAAAATCTCTCAATCCCTTATATTATAAGGAATTAAAGAGATTTTTTTCTTTGAAAAAGTGCGTAATGTGAGACTTATTTTACAATACTAAAAATT
>CALVXR010000006.1 GCA_944371445.1 uncultured Bacilli bacterium | reverse complement strand
TTATTTATTTATTTATTTATTTATTTATTTATTTATTTATGCTACAATAAGTGTAGACAGTAGAAATTAGAAGAAAGGTAAAAATAACAGAATATTTAAACTTACACAGTTAAATTTTTACGGTCCATAAGTTTTACTATTTTTACTTATAAAATAGAATAAATAAAAAATAGTTAATGTAAGTAAAATAACACTTACAAAAACTATTATACGAGGAGTATAGTATATGAAAAAGAAAAAAGGGTTTACATTAATAGAGTTATTAGCAGCTATCGTTATTCTAGCAGTTATAGCTCTAATAGCAACACCAGCAATTATTAGTGTAATAGAAAATGCAAGAAAGAAAGCATTTGAAAATACAGCATATGGAGTACTAGAAGGTTTAAGATTAGAATATATTGAAAGAGTAGCTAATGGGGATACAAAAGAAACTAAGTTTTTTACATTTCCAGATAGCGGTTTAAAACTTTCTGGTGAGCAACCAGCAGGAGGAACAGCAAGTACAGATATAAAAGGAAATATTACATTTACATTATTTGATAAAGATAAGAAATGGTGTGCGAAGAAAGATGGGGCAAGTGAAAAAGTAACAATATTAGATTATAATGAAAATGATTGTAAGACTATTAGTCTAAAAGATGAAATAGAAAAAGATGAATCTCATATAGTAAAGAATGTAAAAGTAAATGGAGAAACAGTAAATAAAGTAATAGGAGCAAAATCAGAAAAACTAACAATGAAAAACTATGTATGGTATATGGGACAGCTTTGGCAAATGTTAGAAACAAATGATACAAATAATACAATAAAACTTATAACAGCACAATCAATTACTTCTATAGCATACGGAGAAAAAAGTGACTTTAATACTAGTTGGGCCAAAAAATGGTTAAATGAAGTATTTTATGCTAGTTTAGAAGGAAAAGACTTAGTACGAGAAACTAACTTTTGTTTAGATAGTGTAGATGTAGTATTGGATAGTACAAATACAATCAAGGTAAATTCACATACACAAATAAATAGTTGTCAAAATAAGATAACAGAGAAAGTAGGATTAATGACATTTGAAGATTATGTATATTCAAATAATGGAGTAACTCCAGTATATACAGGTTTATCATATTTAGATGAAGATGAATTAGAATGGACACTAACAAAAAAAGATTTAAATAATGTGTATAGTCAAGATTCAGCAGGTGCATATTTAAGAATTGTACATACAAAAAATAATTCATATGGAATTCGTCCAGTAATAAGTATAGATTCTAGTTCGGTAGTAAAAGAAGGAGACGGAACAAAAGCAAATCCATATATACTATTAAATGAAAGAAAAGTAAACAGTGGTTCTAAAATAAATAGTGTTAAAGTAGGTGATTATGTATATTTAGATGAAAGTAATAATCCAAATATATTTACAGAAGAATATGTAGCAAGAGATCTTAAATATACAACTACCAAAGATAAAGTAAGATATAGAGTAGTAAAGAAAAATAGTGATGGAACAGTAAAAGTAGAAAGAGCGGATGTACTAAGAAATTTACCAAGTACAGTAGCAATAAATTCAGGAATATATATACCATATTATTATAAAGCAAGTATAGATGGATGTTATTATAATAGTAGTGAAGAAAAATGGTATACATCAGGATGTACAAACAATAACATATTTAAAGTAGAAGAAAATAAAGCCGAATTTAATTATCAAAATAGTATAAATATAGGAGACTATTTAAATAGTAGCGATAATAGTTTTTATAATTGGTATTCAGATAATACAAAAAAGATGATAGAAGAAACAGAATATGATAGATTTACAGGAGGATATGGGAAAGACTATAGTAATCTAAATAATAATGAAACAAGCACATATCCAAATACAACAAATGATGGAAAAGTAACAGCAAAAGTAGTATTACCAACCTGGGGAGAGATGTACACAGGAAATGATTTAAATTATAGTTACTGGTATATAAATAGATGGCAGGGCTCTTCTTCTATTGTGTCGCATGTGGGCTACGACGGCTATGTGAATGGCTCCTATGCTAGTAGCGGCATTCTTGCGGCTCGTCCAGTTGTCACTCTAAAATCAAATGTTAAAATATCTTCAGGAGAAGGAACTATGACAAAACCATATAGTTTAGAAGTGTAAGTAATGATTAATTTCATTACTTTTTATTATATATTTTTTAAACTCATGATATAATATATTAAAGGTGATATAATGAAAAAGTATATAAATTTTATAGTTATAAATATAATTGTTAATATAATAATCATTATATTACCAATTACTAAAATAGATATTCCAAAAACAAATTATAGTAATATAACTATGTCTTTAAAAGAAGATAGTAAAACAATAAACATTGATGAAAATTATAATCAAAGTAATGTAGAAATAAAAGATGATAATCAAAATATAAATAAAGATGTTATTGTAAATAGTAGTGAACTTCAAAATAATTTAGTAGGTACATATTATGTATCTTATAAAGTTAAATTAGGAGAATTTAGAGAAGAAGAAATCTATCAAAAAGTAGAAGTAGTAGATAATGAAAAACCAAAACTATATTTAAAAAGTGGAGATACCTATTATGTAACACTTTCTGAAAAATATGTAGAACCAGGTTTTACAGCACTTGATAATGTGGATGGTGATATAAGTCAAAATGTAAAAGTAACTGGAAAAGTAGATTATAAAAAAGAAGGAACATATACTTTAACTTATAGTGTAGAAGATAAAAGTGGAAATGAAAATAGTACAAATAGAACAGTAATTGTTACAAAAGGAACAAAGTCAGAAACTAAAGCACAAGAAGAAGAAAAAAATTCTATTAGTATTAAAGAAATGAAGTATGTAGACAATAATATAAAAATATCAGGATATATAAAAAATATGAATGATGATTCTGAATTAATTTTAAAAGGAAATAAAGAATATAATTTTAAATTAAATAAAACAAAAAAAGATTACTATGAAGTAATAATAGATATAAGTGATTTAAAAAATGATACATATGAAGTATATATTAAAAATAAAAAAGAAGAAAAGCCTATTATAGAAATAGAAGAAAAACAAAGATTAGTAAGAGCCCATTTAAATGATAAATTAGTAACTATGAATTATAAAAAAAATAATCTTAGTTTAAAAATAGAAGACTTTGAATACCAATATGATATATTAATAGATCCAGGTCATGGTGGTAATGATGTTGGTGCTAGTATAAATGGGTATAATGAAAAAGATGCTAATTTAAAAGTATCTTTGTATGAGAAGAAAAGATTTGAAGAACATGGTTTAAAAGTAAAAATGATAAGAGAAGATGATACATATGGAATTGGTATGGGAGATGATTCTTGGCATATTGTAACAAGAAGAGCAAATGCTATTGGATATTTAGGAGTAGTATCTAAAATAGTTTATAGTAATCACCATAATGTAATAAGTGATACATCAAGAATGGGATTTGAAATATTAGTTCCATCAAAATTAAATTATAATGATTTAAAGGAAGAATACGAAATATATAATAAACTTAAGAATATATATCCACTTAAAGAGAATCATACTAGAATGTATGCTAGAGATTATGAAGACAGCACAATATATGATAAAGAAAACGGACAAGTATATAATTTTGAAGACTACTATGCTGTAAATAGAATTCCATATGATTTATATAATGTAAAAGCTATTATATATGAAAATGCTTATATGAGTAATGTAGAAGACTGGAATTATTATTATATAGAAGAAAATTATAAAAAAATAAGTGAACAGAAAATAAAAGTATATGTAGAATCATTAGGACTTGATTATATTCCAGTAGAGTAGGTGAATTATGAAAAAAAAATTAATAATTTTACTATCAATACTAGTATTAACTTATGTATTTCTATTTATAAAAATAATAAATCATAACAAAGTAATATGTAAATTAGATACAAAAAAAGATTTATATGAAAAAAAAGAAAAAATAGAAATATACTATAAAAAAAATAAAATAGTTATTAATGAAGAATATATAAGTGAAAATAATAAAATAATAGATTTAAAATATGAAGAATATATTAATGAAAAATATAAGGTTGTTAAAACAAAAAACAAATTAAAAGCAAAAAAAGAAATAGAAGAAAAGAACATCAAAGACATAATAAAAAAGCTTACTAGTGAAGGATACAAATGCAAATAACTTTACAATAAACATAAAAGAAGATATAATTATAATAGGTGATAATATGAATAAAAAAGGTTTTACGTTAATAGAAGTTTTAGCAGCCATAACATTAATAGCAGCAATTTTAGTTGTTTTAGTACCAACAATTATTAATCAAATAAATAAAAATAAAAAAAATATAGAAGAAAAAACAACTACATTAATAGATGAGGCAGCTTATACATATATAGATTTAAATCCTAACGTTTATCCAGCAAAAGTAGGAAACGTATATTGTATTAAACTTCAAACATTAGTAAACTATGATTACTTAAAAGAACCTGTAATAAATCCAACTACTAAAAAAGAATATAATTTAGAACATTATGTAAAAGCAACATTTGAAACAGAAATAGATATAAATTATAGTATAGTAAGTTCTTGTACAGAAATTAAAAATTAAAAAGAAGATCAGCGTCTTCTTTTTTTGTTTGTAAATCTAATTGTTTCATTGGAAATATTAAATATAAGTCCAGCCATAATCATATAACTTAATAAACTAGAACCACCATAACTTATAAAAGGTAAAGTAATACCTGTAATAGGCATAAGTCCTATAGTCATTCCTATATTTTGTATTTGCTGATATACAATCATTCCAACTATACCACTTGCTACATATTTGCTTATATTATTATCACTTTTTAGAGCAATCATAATAATTCTAATATCAAAATATATAATTAGTAAAAGTAAAATAGAGCTACCTAAAAAACCAAAGTTACTAGCAAATACAGCAAATATGAAATCAGTTTGTGGTTCCGGAAAATAAATAGGGGTATTTTTAAATCCATTACCAATCATACCACCAGAACCAATTGCACTCATTCCATTTTCAAGTTGAAATCCACTTTTATTGGACCAATCGAGTAATCTATCAACTCTAAGGAAAAAATCTGTTCCAAATATATTAATAAATAAATCATTACTTATAAAATAAACAATCAATACTGAAGCTATTAATAAACCTATAATTCCGAAAGCTATAAAAAACCATCTATATCTAATTCCTGATACAAAAAGCATAGTTATTGTAATAATAAGATAAATTAATACTACACCTGTATCTGGTTGCATAAATGTAAGTAAACTTGGTATAAAAACAATAATAAAAACTTTTAATAAAAATATAAATTCATCTTTAATACTAGGATCAGGATTATCTTCATTAAATTTATTAATCATAGTTGCGAGTGTTATTATTAAAATAATTTTCATAAATTCACTTGGCTGTATATTACCTATATGTTTAATAGTAAACCAACATTTCGCATTGTTAATAGGTGTTCCAAAAATTAATAATAGAATTAGAGATAGAACTCCTATACCATATAAAATCCAAATATTTTTATATATAGTATCACTACCTATAAACATAATAAAATACGCTATAGCAAATCCAATTATATACCACATAATTTGTTTTATATAAAGACCACTCATATCACTAGAGAGTAGCATTTCAGCACTTGATATAGTAACAACACTAATAATTGCAAATATTACTAAAAGTATTAATATACAATTATCTACTTTATATTTAGAAACTTTCTTCATATAAATCACCTTCTAATATATTACACTAAATTTAATAAATATACAATTATAATATACATATAATTATATAAAATTATGCGACAAAAAAAGAATAGTATAATATAAAACTTTATGTAAACTTAATATTTAGTTTGTACAAATTATAAAATTATAGTATAATTATATTGGTGATAATATGGAAAATATACAATATATAGTAATAATTGTTGTAACTATTATAATAGCTCTTGCAATTATAAGATCTAAAAGAAAAGATTTTAGATTAGAAGCTAATAAACTAGTAGTTCTTTTAGGTGGAAAAGAGAACATTGTTAGGTATGAAGTAAATCAATCAAGATTTATAGTAGAAGTAGTAGATATAGAAAAAGTAAATAAACCTGCTATTCAAAAAATGGGTGCTAAAGGAATAGTAGAAATAGAAAATCAATTAAAAATAATCTTAGGTGAAAATGCAACAGTTTTAAAAAAATATATAGATTCATTAAAGTAACAAAATTCGTTACTTTTTTTCATTTTTCGACAAAAATCGACAAAAGATATTTGTATAATAAAAATGAAAGAGGTGAATCTATGAACTATTTTGAAATAGTATGTATTAATTTTATTTTAATTATTTTTCCAATATTTATATATTTATTTTATTTGTTTTACAATGTAGATGTTGGTAAAAAAAGTAGTAATTTATTTTTAGATTTTGCTTTATGTACTTCGTTTTATTTTACGATTAGATTAGGTTCTTTGATAACTAATGTTCCACTTTTTTTATTAAATGTTATAATCTTTTTATGTTATCTAAAAGAAAGAAATATTGCTATTATTTTATCTATAATTAGTATAATTTATTATAGTATTATATTTAAATTTAATATATATGTTTTAATAATAGAATATTTTATTTATTTTATTATCTATATATTAATTAAAAATAATAAAGTAAAAAAAAGAAATTTTCATATTATTTATATTTTAGTAAATATATTGTTTATTTTTTTGTTTAATTATAATAATACTGCTTATTTCAGTAATTATATAATACAATTTATAATTAGTTCTATTACATTTATAATAGTAACTATTTCAACAAAAATACTATTTGAAAGTGGAGAAGGGGTTATAAGATTTCATGATAATGTAAAAAAGCTTAAAGAAGAAGAAAATATTAGAAAAAGTTTATTTAAAATAACACATGAAATAAAAAATCCAATAGCTGTTTGTAAAGGATATTTAGATATGTTTGATAGTGAAAATAAAGAACATGCGAGAAAATATATTCCAATCGTAAAAAAAGAAATAGAAAGTACATTAATTTTATTAGAAGATTTTTTAAGTATGAATAAAGTAAAAATAGAGAAAGATATAATGGATGTAAGTCTATTACTCGAAGATATTAAAAATCATTTTAGTATACTTTTAAAAGAAAAAAATATAGTAAGTAATATAAGTGTTTTAGATGATGAAATCTATATATTAGGTGATTATAATAGACTTATGCAAGTGTGTATTAATTTAATAAAAAATAGTATAGAATCTATGAATAAAGAATTATCATATATAAATGTATTCATTAATTTAAAAAAAGATGATGTTGAAATTATAATTGATGATAACGGAATCGGAATGAGTAGTGAAGTAATTTGTAAAATAAAAGAACCATTTTATACTACTAAAAGAAGAGGTACTGGACTTGGTGTATCACTTTCTAATGAAATTATTGAGGCACACAATGGAAAACTTGAGTATATTTCAGAATATGGTGTTGGAACTAAAACTATAGTTACTCTTCCATTATATAAGTATTGATTTATAAAAAAATATATTATATGATTTATATAGAGTAGGGAAGGAGTAAATATATGAAAAAAGGAGTCAAAACTTTTGGTAAAATACTAGAAGTAATACTAATTATATTAACATTTATAAGTTTAGTAATAGACGTATTAATAATTACCAATAATATCTATACTTATAGATATAATACAATGTCTTTAAATAGCGTGGTTGTATCTATGCCATTTAATGTTCTTTTATGGGTAACCAATATATCAATTTATTTTATTAGTATCTTCTATATTATTGACACAATTAAAGAAAAAAAGAATATATTATTAAAGTTGAGTTTTTGTTTATTTTCTATTTTAACTACTATAGTTGTTTTTACTTTAACAATGAATTTCGTAGCAGAACTTTTTAATATATTTTAGAAATAAAAAACATGATTAATTTCATGTTTTTTTAGGCTGCTTCTTTATAAATATTTTTATCATATGTATGATGACCAGTATTTAAAGAATTTAAAGTGTTAGTTGGTATTAAGAAAAAGTCATGTAGTAAAAGTTTACCACTTCCGTTTACGATTGGATTGTCCCATGTCAAATCTAAATGAAGCCAAGTGCCATCTACATTTATCAAATTCCATATATGAGTTTTACTAGCTATTTTATAATTTTCTATTCCCATTTTATCTAAGAAAAGTTCCATAGCATCACTAAATCCACTACATATTCCATAATTTTGAAATAATACACCATATGCTGTTTCTGATTTATAAGTGCTAGCACCAACAATTTGACCATTAACAATAGAGTCTGCTTTTTGTTTATCATAGTTACTATTATTTATAATATAATCATGAATAGTTCTTATTTTGTCAGAAGTATTCATATTTTCTTTTATAATACTATTATATATAACATTTACTTTTTCATTTAAAAGAGCTATTTCTTCTTCAGAATATTGTTTTTGAATAGTTACTTCAACCTTACCATATGAATTTATTTTGGCAGATAAACTACTATAACTATTATATGGATGAACTAAATTATTAATAATTGATAATGTATCTTGATCGTTTGCTAGTTTTTCTGAATCTTTAATACAGTTTTTATATTCTTTAGGACAGTAATATATAAATGAGTTAACACCATTATTTAAAGAAGTATAGTAAATATCTAATAAGTTCTGATAATCAGTAGGATAAAAATTATCTGTTTCCTTTACAAATGATATATTTAAATTTTTCTTATACTCATTTGAAGTTTGTTTAATATTTGAATTTTTATAAGCATATTCAGTTATAAAATATCTAGTAATATCTTCTCTAAAAAGATAAACCAGAAAAATCATTGCCAAAGTTAAAATAAATCCTAAAAGTTTCTTCATTTTATCACCTAAATACATTATAACAAAAAAATAAAAAAAAAGAAGTAAAATTACTTCATTTCATTAACTTTTTTAGTTAGACGAGATTTATTACGAGCTACAAAGTTACTATGTACGATTCCTTTTGAACCAGCTTTATCAATTCTTTTAATAGCAACAGCTAAAGCTTCTTTAGCTTTATCAGCATCTTTAGCGCTTACTGCTTTTTCAACATTTTTCATAGCAGTACGCATACTTGCTCTATATGTATTATTTAATTCTTTTTCTTTTGCTATTGTTTTAATTTTTTTCTTTGCGTTTTTCATATTTGCCATAATATCACCTCCAAGTCATTTCAATATATCCATTTTAACAAAAAATAACAAAAAAAGCAATAAAAACTTATATTTTTGTCCATTTTATATATAGGTGATATATATGAAACATGAAATAGATTTAGAAAAATATCAAATTAGAACTGATTTAGCGCTTGATTCTATAGAAAAAGAGAATGAAAAAATTGATTCTAATATTGTTAAAAATGAAGATTTTGTTATTACAGATGTTTATGTAGATGAAATACTATCTAAAAAAATTAATAAAAAAATAGGTAATTATACTACTATAGAATTTAAAGATATAACTGATAAAGATAATTATCAAAAAATACTTACTATATTTAAAGATAAATTATTAGAATTTATTAAAAGAGAAAAATTAAAAGAAAATGATTTAGTACTAATAATAGGCCTTGGAAATAGAAAATCAACTCCAGATTCACTAGGACCTCTTGTTACAGATAATATTATAGTAACAAATCATTTATATGAGTTAAATGAACTTGAAGATGGTTTTCAAAGAACAAGTATAGTTGAACCTAAAGTAACAGGGGTAACAGGTATAGAAACTAGTAATTTAATTGAAGGAATAATAAATAAAATAAATCCTAAACTTTTAATAGTAATAGATTCACTTGCAAGTCTTTCTATAGAAAGAGTAAATAAAACAATTCAAATGACTGATACTGGGATTCATCCTGGTAGTGGGATAGGAAACAGTAGAAAAGAAATCAGCAAAGATGTTTTAGGCGTTCCAGTTATAGCTATAGGAGTTCCAACTGTGGTAGATGCATCTACTATAGTATCTGATACTATTAAATATATTTATAATCACTATGCATATATGAAAAGCATAAATAAAACTCCAATTAGTAAACTTAGTACCGGTATTATTAAAAGTAAATACAAAGATATAAAAATAGATGAAAAAGATAAAAAAGAACTATTTGGATTACTGGGATTATTAAATGAAGATGAAACTAAAAAACTTATATATGAAGTTTTGTCTCCATCTGGTTATAATTTAATGGTAACTCCTAAAGAAATTGATTTTACTATTTTAAAGTTATCTACTTTAATAGCTGATGCAATAAACAAAGCATTACATAAAAATATATAATAGAGTTATATATCGACAACCTTTTCTAGAATAATATGATAACATCTATCATAAAGTAGGAAAGGTGATACTATGAAAAAGTTTAAAAGTAAAAAAAGAATTACTTTAAAAAAAACTAAGTATTTGTTTTATTTATTTATAATAGTTTTTATATGTACTTTTACTTTTAAATATTTAAACAATATTAAATATGCTTCTAATAATAAAGAATTTATAGAATATTTGTTAGAAGACTCTAATCACTATAAAAATTATGATAATAGTATAAAGAAAATGATATATAAAGTAAGTAATTTAATAAGTAGATTTGATACTAATAAACCAGTAACACTTCTTGAAAGTAAATTTTTATATAAAAGTAATTCTAAAGAAGTAGAGTTAGTAAAAACTAACAATACAGAAAATGTTTCTATAAAAGAAAATAATGTCATAGAGGAAAGTAACGAATTAAATAAAGAGAATAAACCAGTTGTTTATATTTATAATACACATCAAACAGAAGAGTATGCTTATGGTAATTTAAAGGAATTTGGTATTACACCAGATGTAATGATGGCTAGTTATTTACTAGAGGATAGACTTTCTAAAAAAGGCATAAAAGTACTTGTAGAAGAAAGAAAAATGAGTGATTACTTAAAAAAGAATAACTGGGATTATAATATGAGTTATTACGCTAGTAGAGTATATGCACAAGGTGTTCTTAGTTCTAATAGCACTGATTTGATAATAGATTTACATAGAGATGCTTTAAGTAAAGATTTATCTACTACTACTATAAATGGTAAGAATTATGCTAAGATATTATTTGTAGTTGGAGGAAAACCTTCTACTTATGCAGAAAATATAAAAGTAGTTAATGCTTTAAATGATTTGGTAAAACAAAATTATCCTTCTCTTACTAGAGGAATATTAACTAGAAAGGAAAGTACTTATAATCAAGATTTAAGTAATCATAGTATTTTATTAGAATTAGGGGCACAGGAAAATACAATAGATGAAGTTATGAATACAGTAGAAGTAATGGCTGATGTAATAGCAAATTATTTGGGAGGCATAAATGGAAAGTAAACCAAGAAAGTATGCGACAAAAGTATTTAGATATTTGCTTGTTTTATCTTTTATTGCATTTCTTACTTTATATTTATCAGAAAGTGCGGGTTATTATGAATATGCTAATAGGGAAAAAAATATCCTTACTGAAAAACAAATAAAAGAATTTGAAAAAGATGTAAAAGATGGTAAAGATATAAAAATAGAAGATTATATTGAAAAAACTAAAATAGATTACGGTAATAAAGCATCTGATATGGGAAAGTATGTATCAAATACTATTAATGATGGTGTAAAAAAGGGGATAGAGGAATTTTTTGGACTTTTAAATAGTGTTATAGAAGAATAAAAAAATAGCTTTTTAATTAATCTTTTTATAATAGATTATAATTAAGCTATTTTTTAATTTTTAAATTATATTTTTTATTTTGATATTTCATAGAAGCATTTTGAAACTCTACGGGATTTGTTTCTATTAATGTAGGTAACATAGAAGAAATATCAGCTTGTTCTTCAATAGCAGCTTCATCAAGTTTACCACACAAACAATCATAAAATAAATTTTCTATATCTTCATTAAGTTTTTCTTCTACACTCATATTACAATATCTTTTAATAAATTTACTAAGTGGTTTTTGAAATCTTTCCCATTCTTGTAGTTTATCTAAAACATTTTCTTTTGGATGACAATCAAATCTAGTAGGACCAGGTATTAAATTAACACCACCACTAGGTCTTTCATTAATTGAATAAGTACATCCAGTTTCTGTAAGCATACTACAAGTTGTTTTTATAGATAATAAATCAACAATGTCTTTTCCAGTATTTCTAGCTCTTAAATATAAAAAAGGAGTAACAATCATTTTTCCACTTTTAAGCTTTTCAAAATTTAAGTAAGATACAATAGAAATATTACCTTCACTTAAGATATTTTCAATAGCTTTGTATGATAGATCTTCAAAATCTTCTACAAAATAATCACATCCAGATTTTTTACAGCAATATCCACCACATTTAGTGCAGTACTCTTTGTTTACAAAATCATTATCCATAATAGTCCTTCTTTCTAAATGAAATTTATTATAACACGTATAATATTTATTAGTAAATGTAATAAGTTTAACATTTATTAAATTTACTATATAATATTATCTACTCATTTTATAAAATGAGTAGATAAGTCGCGATTGAGTTTAGGCAAATT
>CALVXR010000005.1 GCA_944371445.1 uncultured Bacilli bacterium | reverse complement strand
ATAAAGAATCACATGAAGTAAGAAGAATATTTGATAAAGCTTATGAAATTGCTTTAGCTAAAACCGATCGTACAACCTATCAAGCGATGGAGGCATTTGTTCATAATTTAAATACTATGCATTCAAGGGCGGGTGCTCAAGTTCCATTTTCATCAATTAATTTTGGAACAGATACTTCTGCTGAAGGTAGAATGGTAATAAAAAATCTTTTGTTAGCAATTGATAATGGACTTGGTAATGGTGAAACACCAATATTCCCAGTATCTATATTTAAAGTTAAAGAAGGAGTTAATTTTAACCCTGGAGATCCTAATTATGATTTGTTTAAAGAAGCATGTAGAGTATCTGCAAAAAGATTATTCCCTAACTTTGCTTTTATAGATGCACCACATAATATTAAGTATTATAAAGAAGGAGACTTTAATACTGAGATAGCTTATATGGGATGTAGAACAAGAGTAATTGGTGATGTTACTGATAGATCAAAGGAAATTGTTACAGGTAGAGGTAATTTATCTTTTGATACAATAAATTTACCAAGACTTGGAATTAAACATGGTATTGCTTTAAAAGAAAGAGATAAAGCTGACATGAAAGCATTTTATGATGAACTGGAAGAAGTTGTTGAATTATGTAAAGATCAATTACTTGAAAGATTTGAAATACAGTGTTCAAAACATGTTTATAATTTCCCATTCTTACTAGGACAAGGTGTTTGGACTGATGGGGATAAATTAAAGCCACAAGATAGACTTAGAAAAATATTAAAACATGGTACACTTTCAATTGGATTTATAGGTTTAGCTGAATGCTTAAAAGCATTGACTGGAAAACATCATGGTGAAAGCGAAGAATCACAAAAACTAAGACTAGAAATAATTGGTTTTATTAGAAAAAAATGTGATGAATATTCAGAAAAATACAATTTGAATTTCACATGTTTAGCAACTCCTGCTGAAGGGTTATCTGGTAGATTTACAAGTATAGACAAATCTATTTATGGAAAAATAAAAGGTGTTACAGACAGAGAATATTATACAAATTCATTCCATGTTCCTGTTTATTATAATACTTCAATTTCTCATAAAATTAAAATAGAAGCACCATATCATGCTTTAACTAATGCAGGACATATTAGTTATATTGAGCTTGACGGTGATGTTGTAACTAATGTTGCAGCTTTTGAAAAAATTGTAAGATTAATGAAAGAAGAAGGAATTGGATATGGAGCTATAAACCACCCAGTTGATAGAGATCCTGTATGTGGATATGTTGGTGTAATTGGTGACGTGTGTCCAAAATGTGGAAGACGTGAATTTGAAGGTGTTCCAATCGAGAAATTATATTTTGGTTGTGATTGTTAGGAGGTGAGATAATGGAAAAAGTAGTAGGTGAAGGTGTAAAATTCGAAAGAATCAGAAGAATTACAGGATATTTAGCTGGTGACATTTCAAGATTTAATAATGCTAAAAGAGCAGAAGAACGTGACCGTGTAAAACATACAATTGATAAAGAGGTTAAATCAGCTTAATGAAAATTAGATTAGCTGCCCCATTACAACCTGATAGTATTGTAGATGGTGAAGGTATTAGAACTGTTATTTGGACACAGGGGTGTATTCATAATTGTAGAGGGTGTCATAATCCATCAACACATTCATTTGAAGATGGAGCACTTATAGATGTGGAAGACATAAAAGAAGAATTATCTTCACTTAAATTCCAAGATGGTATAACTTTATCTGGTGGGGACCCTTTTTGTCAGCCAGAAGCAGTTTCAGAGATTGCAAAATATTCTAAAAGTATAGGTCTTAACGTTTGGTGCTATACAGGGTATACATTTGAAAATCTAATTTTAATGTCAAAATCAAATAAAAATATAAAAAAATTGTTAGAAAACATAGATGTTTTGGTAGATGGAAAATTCGAACTTGAGAAAAGAAGTTTAAATTGTGCATTTAGAGGTTCTACTAATCAAAGATTGATTGATGTAAAAAAATCATTTTTAGAAAACAAAGTAGTAGAAATAACAAAATATGATTTAAATTCTATTTCTAAATCAAGTGAAAAAAAATATTTATTTGTATAAAGTGACTTTAGTCACTTTTTAATTGGTTTTTAATTTAAATTATGATAAAATATAGATGGTGATATTCTATGGATAGAGAAAGATATGTTGAGGCAAGTGGTGAAAAAATAAATCAAGAAAAAAAATATAAAGATTATGTAAAAAAATTAATAATTATTTTTTCAGTAATTGTTTGTATAGTACTAATATTTATAATTTTTAGAAGTATATCTAGAAATAGTCTATGTAATGAAATGAGAAATAAAATAAAAAAAGCAGCTCTAGATTATAGTGAAAAGCAAAATATAAAGCCAACTTCAAATGGTGATTTTATAGAAGTAGATTTAGACACACTTGTAGAAAACGATTATTTAAAAGAAGAAGATATTTCTGTTAATAAAAATAAGGCTACTGGAATTATAAAAATAACAAAATATAATAATAAATACATGGTTACAGCTGATTTAGATAATTGTGATTATTGTAGTACATATGATAAAAAATGGAAAGAAAGTAGTAAAGAGCCTAAAAAGGGTGTTGTTGATGTAGTAGCATATTATAATTATAAAAAGAAATCAGTTAATTATACAAATTGGACTGATTATATTGATAATGATAAAATTAATAAAGATGTAGATGAGAAATATGGTGTTAGGTTGCCAGTAGAAAAGTCAAGATTACCAGTTGTTCCAACAGACTCTAAAATAGAAAAAATAGAAGTTGAAAGTAAAGAATATTATCGTTATAGAGATAAGAAGTGGAGATTTTATAATGAGCCTTTAAATTATACTTCATTTTTCTCTTCTGAACAGCCAAGTGGATATGCGTTATATGATAATGTAACACTAAGATATACTGAATGGAGTGATTATTCACTTAATTATCCTGAAAAGAAATCATATAGAATTATAGAATCTAAAAAAGCATACAAATGGTATTATATGGATGGTAAAAAGAAAGTTTATTATAAAGATGGTGAGTATGCAGTTGAACCTATAGGAAATGAAAAATATATAAAAGATACTTCAAATAGTGCCACTATGTATAGATATAGAGATAAAGAGTGGCGTTGGTATAATGGTACTAAGAGAAAATATAGTGGATTTTCTTCTACACCAGTAAAAGGTTATAACTATAGAGATGATGATTTAGTTAGTTATAGTGGCTATAGTGGATGGTATGAAACATCGCAAGTAAATGTTTATAATAATTGGTATAGAGAAGAAGAAATAAGTACTAGATATCGTTATAGAATAAAATATTATGTATTATCTATGTCTGTTTTAGAAAAAGCGGTTACTAAAGAAGAACTTGAAAATAATTTAAATCAAAATATTAATGAGATTTTAAACAGAGAAGATTTAGAAGTGGAAATAACATATAAATATAAGTATAAGTAAGAAACTATTCTGATAGTTTCTTTTTAGTGTGCCAGGCATGGTATATAACTAGGTGGTGAAAGTCCACTATACGCGTAAGTATCTGCGAAGTATTAGGGAAACACAACGCATTAACAGTGATGTTAGGGCTAAAGGAAGTGTGAAAC
>CALVXR010000004.1 GCA_944371445.1 uncultured Bacilli bacterium | reverse complement strand
ACCATGTTTCCAACATTTAATTCTTGCATTTTCTACACCTATACTACCACCGTCACTAAAATGATCTTTATATAAATCTACTGTATCTTCTTCTAAAGTTGCTGCTAAAGTAATTATTTTAAATGTAAATCCAGGTTCATATGTAGCCCAAATAGGTAAATATCTACTCCATAAATTAGATACATAATTATTTAGCTAGTAACACAAAAACAGTTTTATATATTTATTTTTGTTCAATATAATCATTTTAATTATATTAATTTACAAATTAATTTTTTATTATATATTTTTGTCTTTCTTTCCTCATTTCTTCTTCAAAAGCAAGATTCCACTTTGTCTTTTTATAATCATCATCAAAAGTTCCAAAAGAAATATTAATTCCTCCATTTGAAGCTGACTTCTTTAATTTAAATATTTCTTTTCCAAAAAAATCAGAAATTTCATGCGAAGCAATACTAGTTATATTAAGTGCGATGGAATACACTAAATAATAGTCCCATATTTCTACCATTTGTGCATTTTTATCTTTTATATTTGTAAAATCATTTAGGTATTTTTTTAGTGCTCTCCACTTTGCTATTTCATTTACACCAGTTTGATTTAAAATATAAGATGGTGAAACAAACATTAAATTACCAAATCCATAGATTGCTAAAAACTCAACAATATAAGAAATAAAAGCAAACCAAGGAATAAAACCAGCAACTAAAAATAACAGATAAATTGATTTTTGTCTTGTTAATTTTGCTTTATTATAATACTTTTCAATTGGAAAAGACATAAGAACAAGTGCCTGAAAATAATCCATTTTATCTTTAGGTGTTTCTCTTTTATTATCAATATCTTCATTTAAAAATTTATGTAATTGCTCTGCTGTTATAGTATTATCTTTATTATATGAAAAAAACCATTCTAACAAATATCTTTCATATAAAAATAGTTCTTTAGTATCTTTTTCTTCTCTTTTTAATATTATATCTTTGTTACTAAAAAGTTTATATTTTAATTCTTTATTAGAATAATTATTATATTCTAGTTTGATATAGTCTCTATTGATTAAATCAATCAAAGTTGCTGAAAGAGAAATTTCATCAATTATCCCATCTTCTAATAATAAACGAACATGTGCTGGCCTTAAATTACTAGGCAAATCTCTTCTATATAAATCAGGTACTAAATTTTTAGGAATTTTTAGTTTATTAAATTTTTTATATTTTAATATAACACACGTAATAGCAATCACATAAATAATTAAACCAATTATCCATGCTTTATCACCCATAAAATCAATTTTACTAACATTTCCAGAACCAGTAATAATCAAAAATGCTGATATAAAAATATAAATAATAAAACGATTAAATGTTATCTTTCCACTAATATAATGTATTTCTTTAACATACCCATTATTATGACTTGTTACATTTTGTAAACAAAAATAATCATTAACTTTTTCAGTAAATCTTTTTTTACTTTTATAAATATCCATACTTATCACCTTAAAAATATTTTATCATACATAAAATATTGAAACAACAATATATACTTATAATATATTTATAAAATATTTACATAATTAAATTAATAATTAAAAAAAGAGTGAACATTAATCACTCTCGTTTATTAAAAATTAGTTTAACAGTTAAATAATTTTATTTATTAACTTAATAACTATATCATTACATACATATAAATTAATTATGTAAAATACTGTTGTAACGATAAGAAAGTATAGTGCATCTTTATTTAATTTTGATATTATTTTTTTTATAATTAAACAAAATAATATTATTTCCATTAGTAAAAATAAGATAACTTGCATTCTAAGAACTGTAAATCCAAATCTATCTATATATAAATACATTCTATAATATGAGTTAAATATTAACACAATAGAGAAAATTATTAAACCTAATAAAAGATTTTTAACTATTTTATTGTTTGTACTTTTAGTATTATATATTATGAAAAATGAAACTATATAATTTATGATAGTTACAAATAGTAGCTGAAAAAATCCTTCTCTTGCATATTCTGCATATGTATAAAGTTTTGGTATATGAAGAAAATTATTAGTAAGTTTTGATATTTCAGATATTATAAAAAGTAAAAAAACAAAATTCATTACAGCAAGCACAATTATTATAATTATATCATCTATATTTTTATTTTTAGTTTCTTTAACTTTTGCTTCATTTAATTTAAGTACATTTATACTAATACTAAATATTAAGATGAAACTTACTAAAAAAAGTATAATATTACTAATATTAAAATTAAATAAATTAGTTATTTTTTCTGTAAATATTTTAAAATACATATCTGCATTTGTAAGTAGGAATAAAAGTATTCTAGCAATTACAATTCCGAGAAGTATACCAGTTATTATATTTACTATTTTTTGATTATTTTCTTTTTTTATACTTTGTTTTATATATTTTAAATTACTAAATATTCTTTTAGGAAATATTTCTAAAATACTTATTTTTTTATGAAAAGATATACTATACTTTTTATTAATTAATAAGTAAAAGAATTCTGATAGTAAAAATATTAAAACAAAAACATTTAAAATTTTATTTGCTTCATCTATTTTTATAAATAAATTACTTACTAAAATTAAACTAATAGGAATTACTAGGTAATAAGCTTTTTTATTTACATCATTTTTAATAAGAAATAAATTGCTTATTAATATTAGAGAAAAAGGCACTGTTATAATTTTTATATAAAAATCTATTTTTAAATTATTTACTATAACTATTAATAAAGCACATATAAGAGGTATAATTATATTATTTTTATTTATTTTACTCATCTTTAGTACCTCTATATTCTAATAAATCACTTGGCTGACAGTTTAATACCTCACATATTATTTCAAGAGTTGAAAATCTAATTGCTTTTGCTTTGTTATTTTTTAAAATGGATAAATTTGCCTGTGTTATTCCAGTTTTTTCGCTCAGTTCATTTAGTGAAATTTTCCTTTTAGCCATCATTACATCTAAATTAACTATAATCATATTAACCTCTAAACTGTATAGTCTATCTCATTTTTATATAAGATAGCTGCTTTTATAACTTGTGATAAAACATAAAAACTTAAACTAGTAAGTAAAGATGTAAGTGCGACTGAAAAGGATAATAAAGTTGGAATAAAGATTGTTTTTAAAGATATTAATGCAAATAAAATCATAAAAAGTAAGGCATTTATTTTTAATATATTCTCTATTTTTTTTTTAAAAGGACTTCCACTATAAACTATATTAAATAGTTTTATTAATAAAAATATAATAGCAAGACATATTAAATAACATGTATAAAAAGCAATTTTATATATTGTACTATGATTCTCAAAACTAATTACCCCTTCTCCACTAAATATGTTATATAAGGATGGAATAAAGATTAAACAAACTATTCCTACTATAAAAATAATTGTAAGTAAAACTGATATAATCTTAGATATTTTACTTTGCTTCATAATATCACCTCAAGTAAATTATATATTAATTATTATTAATTGTCAATATATTTTTATCGATTATCGATAAAAATATAAAATAAAAAAATATTAAATTATTAACTATTTATAAAATTAATTATTTAATATCTTTTTATATTCAATTATAAGTTATATGCTTTCTTTTTATTTTTCATAATATACTATGTTTTTTTATACTTATTTAAAACCTTTTTTAGGGTTCAAATAAGAATTTATAACTTGCAAAGAAAATTGCTCTTTTACGTTTTCATTTAATAACAAACATTCTTTTTGCAATTTTCCAATCTTATTTACTTCCATTACATTTATAATATCCATCATATCATTTAAATAATCTAACATATTGCAAATCATTAATTTCAAATGGCATTACTACAAGATAATAATCATCAGTTAAATTATAAAAAACAACATTACCATTATTTACAATTGTTTCAATACTTGAATCATTATAATTTTTTAATTTAACAAATCGTAAGTAAATAAATTACCTTTTTCATCTATTACAATTAATTATATTACTTCTAATTATCAAGTTTCAGTAAATTTTTAATATCTTTTTCTGTTAAATTAGTTATTATATTTTGATCTAATTTATTAGAATCTATTAAATTTTCACTTAATATTTTTTTCTTATTTTGAAGTTCAAGTATTTTCTCTTCAATAGTACCTTTACATATAAGTTTTATAACTTCAACAGTATTTTTCTGTCCTATACGATGTGCTCTATCTGTAGCTTGATTTTCTACTTGTGGATTCCACCATAAATCTAGGTGTATTACTACATCAGCACTTGTTAAATTAAGACCTGTACCACCAGCTTTAAGCATTATTAAAAATACATTAGTATCATCATCATTAAACTTTGTAACAAGTTCCATTCTCTTTTTACTACTAGTACTTCCATCTATAATATAAGTACTTATATTATTATTATTAAGTTCTTTATTTACTATATCTAAAGCTGTTTTATAACTTGTAAATAAAAGTATTTTATGGTTATTTGCGATTATTTCTTTTACTACCTTTATAAGTTCTTCTATTTTAGAACTTCCACCATCATAATTTTCATAAATTATTTTAGGATCTATACATATTTGTCTTAATCTAGTTAAAAGCTGTAATATTTTAAATCTTGCTTTTGTAAATCCTTCACCGTTAATAAGTTCATCCATTTCTTTATTAGTTTTTTCTAATTGTGCTAAATAGATTTTCTTTTGTTCTTTATTTAAATCAATATATATATTGTTTTCTATTTTATCAGGAAGTTCTTTAACTACATTTTTCTTAAGTCTTCTTAATATAAAAGGTTTTATTTGTTTAGTAAGAGCATCTAATTTAGATAATTCTTCTTCATTTACATCTTTTAAATTATATTTTTTTTGAAAATTAGTTATATTTGTTAAATATCCAGGCATTATAAAATCAAATATACTCCAAAGTTCTAATACGTTATTTTCAAGAGGTGTTCCAGTAAGAGCTATTTTAGTATTTGCTTTTAAACTTTTTATTACTTTTGTCATCATAGCATTAGGATTTTTAATATTTTGAGCTTCATCTATTACTATAACGTCAAAATTCATAGCTAAATATTTTTCTTTATCTTGTCTTACTAGTCCATATGTAGTAATTAGTATATCATAATCATCTACATTATTAAATAGTTTTTCTCTTTTACTTTTATTTTCAGCTATTACTTTATATTTCAATTCACTACCAAATTTATTAAATTCATTTTCCCAATTATATATTAAGGATGTTGGTGATACAATTAATATTTTACCATTATTTTCTTTTATTATTTGTTTTATAAAATATATTAACTGAATACTTTTACCAAGTCCCATTTCATCAGCAAGTATTCCACCAAATCCGCATTTATAAATACTAAATAACCATTTTACGCCAGTTACCTGATAATCTCTTAGTATTTTATCTTTTATATTTATCTTAATATTTTTATAATTTTTAAATTTATTTATAAGTTCTGTAAATAAGTTATTTTTTTCTATTATATTATAGCCTAAACTATCTAAATATATAGCTCTATATTTAGGTATAATTCCACTACCTTCTATAATACTTTTAGAACTTATTTCCATATCTTCTATTAAGTTATTTAATTCTTTTAAGTTTTCATTTTCATCTAGATTTAATATATCTCCACTTTTTAGTTTATAATATTTTTTCTTTTGCTTTATATTTTCTAATATATTAACTATTTCTTCATTTTTAATGTTTTCTAAATCAAATTTATAACTCATTATATTATCTTTACCTATTGAAAAACTTGATTTAACACTAACATTTTTCTTTATTTTAGTTTCTTTTATTTTCTCAGATGTATATACTTCATATTTTTTAGATAGCTCTAATAAATCATTTTCTAAAAACTCTCCTATTTTTTCTATATCATTTATTGATATTTGATTATCTTCTAATACAAAATTATAACTTAATAAATTAGTTAATACTTCATTTTCAAAATCTATATCTCTAAGTATTTTATTATCTATATCAAAATAGTCTATTTCTATATCTCTATATTTTAATTTTATATTAGCAATTATTTTATTATATTTAAAATCTATATATATTTTTACATCTGGCTTATTTACTATTATTATTTTATCTTTTAATGTTTCATCTATTTTTATATTATCTTTTACACTTGGAAGTATTGCTTTACTAAAATTACCAAGTTCATTTTCATTAAAAACTAGTTCTTCAATATCATTTTCATACATTATATTTATTATTTTTCTTACTTTAGATGGAACGCAATAAACTTTATCACTTACTACATATTCATTATCTTTTGTTAATGAAGTTATTTTACTATTAAAAGAAAATGTATATAAATCATCTTTTTTTATTAAATTACTATCATATGGATTTTCTTCTACTATACCATTGAAACTTCCATGATTGTATATTGTAAATTCTTTATTTTTTAATAGTTTTAAAAACTGTTTTAATTCTTCATCATTAAATTGTATTAATCTTGAATCACTAGAATAATGAGTATGTTTATAAAAACTCAAATATTCTATTATATTTTTATCTTCATCACTAAAATAGAAATCATCTTTTTTGTAAGTAAGTTGTTTTCCAAATACCACTTCTTCTATAAGCCCATTATATGTATCCAAAAATTTTGTTAATTTATTATTTAAACTGTATAATTTTTCTTCTCCTATTTTAATTTCTATTGATTTATTTCTATATAAATTAATATATATTTCTAAATTTAATTTTCTCTTTAATTTAGATTTATTTTGATTTTCAAGTAATACTTTCATAATTTTTTTACTTGCTTCTTTAGGATCTACATTATTTTTAAATAATAAATGTCCATAATTTACTAAAACTGCTGCAATATGTTTACAACTTTCTGTATTAAAAAACTGAGGGCAATCACAATCTACATGCTTAATTTTACCATTTCTATGTTCTATATAAACATCATAGTAATAATTGTTACGTTCACTTATAACATGAAAATGTGATACATCATTATAATCTTCACTAAATTGGTCCCAATATTTAATTAAACTTTTATTATAATTTAATCCTTTTGCAATATCTGATTTGCTAACAATATTCTTTATTTTATCTAAATCCACCATACTTACCTCACTAAATAATTATATTTTCTAAATAACATTCATTAATATATTATATACCTATTTTTAATTCTTTTATTTTTTCTTTAATAACTTGATTGTCAGATATTTTATCAATTTGTAAATCACTCATAATTTCACCAGTAGTTTTTTTGTTTTCTATAACTAATCTTATTTTTTTTAAAACTGCTTTAGGATCCCTTCTATATAATTTTTCTAATTTTAAAGCATTAATATAACCATTTATGAATGGATATATATTTTGTACCATAGAAACATTACCTAAATATCTATAGATTGGATCATCTCTTTTAAGAACTACAGTTTTATAAAATTCATTATTTGTTTTAAGTACCCATAGTTTAAACAGATTAATAACATAGTATAAATCTCTATTTTCTTTAGTAAATGATAGATTTTTAGAAAAAAACAATTCTAAAAAAAACGGTATTATTTTTCCATATTTCCAAAGATAATTGAATTCCTTTATATTTTTATTTTTAATTGTTTCTAAAAGAGTGGATGCTAAAATAATAGATTGAGTAGAATTTTCTGCAGGATTTAAAATTACTTGAGTAGGAAAAATTAAATTTTTTTCTCTCTGATAATAAATTTCTACTCCATATTTATCATTCATTTCAGTTTCACTTATTATATTATCTTTATATATTTTAGCCAAACTAGCTATATCTTTGCCAAAAAATTCTCTAATAAGATTTAGAGCTTCTTTATCTCTTTCTATTTGATTACGTCTACTGATATTGTTTACAACAAAATTATCCGGAACAAGTGATAATTGTGAACTAATAGTATTATTTAATTTTTCAAAAGATGTTGTAAATATTTCTTCTTCTTTTGGCCAAATTAAACCTAATTCCTTTAATTCTTTAACAATTGTCATAGCAGTATTTAAATATTTGTCATCTAAATTAGGATATTTTCTTTCCATAATAATCACCTCAATTTTATTTACTATTATATCATAAAATTAAAAAATAGTTTAATAAATTATTAAACTATCTTCTACATCACCATCTATATTATATAAATTAAATCTATTATTTTCATAAATCAAATAAGTAGCTTTATTATTTCTTGGTATTGAAATAGACCCTACACATATAAAATGCTTATTATCAATATTTTTTATATAAGGTATATGTTCATGTCCATATATTAAAATAGAATTTTCTTTTATTTTATTATAATTACTATTGTAAAAATCACCATGTGTTATATAAATATCATTATTATCTAAATTTAAGTAACTAATACCTTCATTTATAACAAAATCCGATATTTTTATATCTACTTCTGAATCACAATTACCCCTCATACAAATAAGTTTATCTTTATAATTTGTTAGAAATTCTTGTATATATAATATATCATAATCATTATTTATTTTATTTCTTGGTCCAATATAATATAAATCACCAAGAACAACTAATTTATCACAGTCATCTATTATAGGTTTTATTAATTCTAAGTTAGTTTTAATACCATGAATATCTGATATAAATATTACTTTCATCTAATCACCTTTTACAAATAAAATATTTTTATTTTTATCAGGAACTAATAATTTTACACCTGTTTTTATTTCAAAATTAAATCTTTTTTCTTCACTTTCTAATTTATCACCATCTAAACACCAAGAAGTCGCTTTTATATCATCTATCATAATTTCAAACTTTGATGTTTGATAAAATGTAAATCCAGGAATTTCATCTATATGTTTAATTCCTAAAAGACCAAAACTTTTAATAAGTTCTCTTTTAGATTTTAAATTACATAGAACAACTTCAAATTTACCATCATTTAATTTGATATCTTTATAAATATCTTTTACTCCTGCAACTGTATTACTATTGGTTATAAATATAAATGAATATTTTCCATTACATTCAACTCCATCAATTTTATATGATATATCAAAAAGTTTTAATTTTCCCCTAACTACTTTTAGTCCATATATAAGATAACCCAATTTACCATATTTTTTCTTTAAATATCTAGGTGTATCGTACGCTATATTCATAAAGTTTCCAAAACCTGCTACATATGTAAATATTTTGTCATTTATAGTACAAACATCAACACTTTGAACACTCCCACTTAAAAGTGATTCTAAATTTTTTATCATATTTCTTTTATATCCGTACATATGACCAACATCATTAGTAGTTCCAAGTGGAAGATTAGCTACTAGTAAAGGTTCTTTTCTCTTTAGATTTCCAGTCATTACTTCATTAAAAGTGCCATCACCACCTGCTGAAATAACTAAATCCGCTTCATCTATTTCATGAACTATATCTTCCGCATGATGTCTATATTTAGTATAAATAACTGTTGTTTCATAACCATATTTTTCTAATGTTTCATATACTTTATCTATATATTTATTGCTTTTTTCTCTTCCACTTTGGAAATTATAAATAACAAAACACTTTTTCATATAAATCACCTCATAATGATATTATTTTATTCTAATTGATATTTTGGATTTAAAGTTATTTTTACTTCTGTATTAGGATCTAATTGAGTACCCACTGGTATATTTTGCATAGTCACATATCCATATCCTTCTATAGAATATTTAATGTTAGCTAGTTTAAAATATGCTTCTACTAACCCTCTAGACCAGCCAGTCATATTAGGCATAATAATATTGCTATCATTCGTTTTTAGTATTACAGTATCTAAACTTGATAATTTAGTTCCACTTTTAGGATATTGATCAATTACTTTGTTTCCATTTCCTATAAGTACAACATTTGCTCCAGTTAAGCTTTGCATAACTTCATTAGTACTTTTATTAGTATATGATTTGATATCTATTCTTTTTAATTCAGTAGAAACTTCATTTTTATTAAACATATTTTTATAAGTTGCTATATTTTCCATAACATTTCTAACGGCTTTTTGCATTGAAAGATTTGTACCTGTTTTTGGTTTAGCAAGTGCTGAATAAATTATTATTTCAGGATTATCTTTAGGATACATTCCACTAAAAGAATATATATAACTTCCATACATATATTTTCCTGTATTAGCATCTACATACTGTGCTGTTCCTGTTTTTCCAATAACATCATATCCATCTAAATTATATGCTCTACCTGTTGCATATCCGTCAGTACTATGAACCACATTATACATAAGTTCTTTTATCTTATCTATAGTTTTTTCTGATACCAATGTTTTACTTTCTGTTTTTTTACTTTCATATAATATTTCTTTTGTTTCAGGATTTTCTATCTTATCAACAATATGTGGAGTAAGCATTTTCCCATTGTTCGCTATTATAGATAGAGCTTGTAACTGCTGAATTGCTGTTGTAGTAATAGCCTGTCCGAATGTTGCTGACGCTATTTCAATCGGATATTTAAATGATATTTTACCTGTTAATTCTCTTGGAAGTTCTATTCCAGTAGCTTTACCAAAACCATAATCTTCATAGCATTTTTTTAAATCATCTTTATCTATAAAATTACCAATTAAATTACTTGCTCCAACATTACTTGAATATTCAAAACCTTTATCATAGGTAATATTACCGAATCCAGTTCTATTCCAGTCTCTAATTACATCATCTTCAAATTCTATTTTAGTAGAATCATAGATGGCATCTCCTTTATAGGTACCTTTTTCAATAGCACACATATAAGAAAATGTTTTCATAACTGAACCAGGTTCATACGTAAATGATATTAAAGGATTCTGATAATTTGTAATATTTTTTTTATTTGGATCAAATGATGGTGTCGAAGTACTTGCTAAAATATCTCCTGTTTTAGCATCCATAACTGCAAGAACCATCCATTCTGGATTACTTTCTAAAGTTGCCTCTTTAACAGCAGTCACAACAAATCATTGAATATAAGAATCAATGGTTAAAGAAATATCACTTCCATCTTTTGCTTCTACTCTTGTTTCTTTTGTATCTGGTATTTTATATCCAAATCTATCTTTTTGATATTCTAGATAACCATCGGTTCCTTTTAAAATATCATTATATTCAAGTTCAATTCCAAGTTCTCCTGTTATTTCACTTTCATTTTCATCATTTGATACATCTTTTGCATAACCAATTGCATATGATAAGAAATCACCATTTGGATAAAATCTTTTATGTGACTCTATAAAATCAATTCCTGGTAAATTTAAAGCTTCTATTTCTGTTTTCTTTAATTCAGAGATTCCTCTACCACCAGGGCCAAGTTCTACTTGATACGCTTTTTTACTTAGTAACTTTTCCAAATAAGATACTTCCATATTTAAAATAGGAGCAAGTGCTTCTGCTGTTTTTTTCTTATCAACAACATGAAGTGGTGTTTTACTTTTTCCTGTTCTACTTTCATCTAGATAAGCAATTACTGTATATGACGTTACATTAAGTGCTAGAACATTCTTATCTTTATCATAAATATTACCACGAGCTGCTGGCAAAGTCATTTTTACAGTATTTCTACTTTTTGCAAAATCATCCATATTTATACCATATATGTTAGGAGATAATGATATATAAGCAAACTGCAAGTATAAAACCAAAATAAAAACAAGAAAAATCTTAAAAACTTTATTAGGGTATTTCCAATTTGTGTTTTCTTTTTTTCTTGTTTTCATATAACACCTCTATTTTTCTACAACAATGATATTATCATTATTATACGCTAGTCCCATATCTTTTACAATATCTTTAACTTTATCAAATGAAGTAAGCTCACTTACTTGCATATTTAAACTTTGATTTGTTTTTTCTTGAGAACTTATTTCATATTTTAATTTTTCTACACTCATATTTAAGTTCCCGATACTTGCACCACAAAAAATCTTAATTACCAATATAAATATTGGGCATAAAAATAATCCAACAAAATATACAAGTCTTTCACCTTTTGTAATTTTTAGTTTTCTTACTTTTTTCTTTTTCATGGTATCACACTTTCTATTTTATTCTTTCTATAACTCTAAGTCTAGCACTTCTTGCTCTATTATTTATTTCTATTTCTTCTTCACTAGGAACTATATTAGCAATTATCTTATATTTTGGAAGTAACTCTTCTGGAATTATAGGCATTTTTTTTAATTCATTAGGAATACTAGATACCTCTTTAAATATTTCTTTACATATTTTATCTTCTAAAGAATGGAATGTTATTACACAAATTCTTCCACCAATATCTAATAAATCTAAAGAATCTTTTAATGCTTTTTCAAATACTTCTAATTCCCTATTAACTTCTATTCTTATTGCTTGAAATATTTTTCTAGCTGGATGTTTTTCCCTTTTATACTTTTCTGGAACTGCCTCTTTTATAATTTCAACAAGTTCTAATGTTGTTTCTATATTTTTTTCTTTCCTTTTTTCTACTATTTTATGTGCGATAGAAGAAGAGTATTTTTCTTCTCCATATTTAAAAAATATTTCTTTAAGTTTATTTTCATCGTAATTATTAACAACTTTGTAAGCATTATTTGGATTATTTATATCCATTCTCATATCTAGTTTAGCGTCTTTATGAAAACTAAATCCTCTATAATCTTCATCAAGTTGTGGACTGGACACACCTAAATCAAATAAAATACTATTTACTTTATAAATATTTCTTTTATTTAATTCTTCTTTTATATTTTCAAAATTACTTGTAATTATATCATAGTTATTTCTAATATTTTGTAGTTTTTTAGTAGCTACGCTTATTACCTCTTTATCTTGATCAAAAGCATATAAGAACCCCTTTGGTATTTTTTTTAGTATTTCAGAACTATGACCAGCATAGCCTAAAGTACAATCAACTACTATGCTATCTTCTTTTAAATTTAAATTTTCTACTGCTTCATTAAGTAATACACTTATATGCATATATCCCCCTATAAATTTGATTCGAATAAGTGATCAGCAATGTCTGAAAAATTGTCTTCATTTTCATTCATAAATTTTTCCCAATTTTCTTTTGCCCAAATTTCTAAGTGATCATTTACACCTATTACAATACAGTCTTTTTTTAATTCTGCATACTTAATTAGTGGTGAGCTTATGTTTACTCTTCCCTGTTTATCAAAAGTACTTTCAGTAGCACCTGATAGAAAGAATCTCATAAAATTTCTTGCGTCTTTTGTATTAGGTAATTTTTTATATTTATCTATTACATTTTTCCATTCATCATTTGAATAAACAAACAAGCATCCATCTAAACCTCTAGTTACAATAAATGCGTCACCTAGTTCATATCTTATTTTAGATGGTATAGTAAGTCTTCCTTTTTCATCAATTGTATGATGATATTCACCCATTAGCATATAATCACCCACTTTTTGACACAAACTTCCACTTCTAACCACTATTTTACTCTAAACTTTATAATTTGTAAAGTATTTTGACTTAATAGCTTAAATAAATTTGTAAAGTATTTGCCATTTTATTATAAAATTAAAAAATTAATAAAAATATTTAAATATATATTTATAACTATAAAAAAGAATATACAAATTCTTTAAGTATATTCTTTTCTTTGAAAATTCTGCAATCTATTTTAAAATTATTATTTTTACAAACTAAGTGAGTATGGTTTTGTCATAGTTCCTTCTCCTCCAGAAATTTTGACATTTGATTTTAGAGTTACAACTGGACGCGCACCAACCCAGTGGTCACCAGCACTGTAGCCGTAGCCATCACCGCTACTGTACAAATGCGACACATCGGAAGAAGAGCCTGTCCATCTGTTTATATACCAGTATGAAACATTTAAATCATTTCCTGAATACATTTCTCCCCATGTTGGTAAAGCCACTTTTGCTGTTACTTTTCCATCATTTGTTGTACTTGGATATGTTCCTGTTTCATTATTATTTAAGTTACTATAGTCTTTAGCGTATCCTCCTGTGAATCTATCATACTCTTTTTCATTTATCATATTTTTTGTAATATCAGAGTACCAATTATAAAAACTATTACTACTACTGTTTAAAAAGTTTCCTATATTTATACTATTTTGATAATTATATTCATTTGTATTTCCTTCTGCTTTAAATATATTATTACTGCTACATCCTATTGTATACCATTTTTCTTCACTACTATTATAATAACATCCATCTGTACTTGCTTTATAATAATATGGTACATAAATTCCAGAACCTATAGCTACTGTATTTGGTAAATTTCTTAGTACATCAGCTCTTTCTACTTTTACAGTACCATCTGCATTTTTCTTTACTACTCTATATCTTACTTTATCTTTTGTTGTTGCGTATTTAAGGTCTCTTGCTACATATTCTTCTGTAAAATTATTTGGATTATTACTTTCATCTAAATATACATAATCTCCTACTTTTACATTATTTATTTTAGAACCACTATTTACTTTTCTTTCATTTAATAGGACATATGGATTTTTCTTGGTTCCTTCTCCTTCTTTTACTACAGAACTTCCATCTATACTTATTACTGGTCTTACTCCATGTCCATATCCTTTTACTGTGCTTAAATCATTATTATTACTTGTTATATAACTTTTACTACTAGTATTATACCATTGTATCCAATTATGCGAATTATCATATGCTGTTAATGTCCATTCTAATTCATCTTCATCTAAGTATGAACCACCATCATATACTGCATTAGTTCCATTATTTGAATATACATAATCTTCAAAACTCATTAGTCCTACTTTTTCTGTTATTTTATTTTGGCATGCGCTTATAGGTGTATGTGAATTTACTTTTATTACATTTCTATTGTCAGTATCTATTATATTTTCACTATTTGTCACTACTTTATCTAAACAGAAGTTTGTATTTCTTACTAAATCTGTTCCTTCTAAACTATTATAGAATACTTCATTTAACCATTTCTTTACCCAACTTGTGTTATAATCACTTGTTTCTCCGTATGCTATACTTGTTATGGATTGTGCTGTTATTAGTTTTATAGTATTATTTGTATCATTTGTTTCTAACACTTGCCATAACTGTCCCATATACCATACATAGTTTTTCATTGTTAGTTTTTCTGATTTTGCTCCTATTACTTTATTTACTGTTTCTCCATTTACTTTTACATTTTTTGCTATATGAGATTCATCTTTTTCTATTTCTTCTTTTAAACTTATTGTTTTACAATCATTTTCATTATAATCTAATATTGTTACTTTTTCACTTGCCCCATCCTTCTTAGCACACCATTTCTTATCTTTATCAAATAATGTAAATGTTATATTTCCTTTTATATCTGTACTTGCTGTTCCTCCTGCTGGTTGTTCTCCTGATAACTTAAGTCCACTATCTGGAAATGTAAAAAATTTTGTTTCTTTTGTATTTCCATTAGCTACTCTTTCCATATATTCTAATCTAAGTCCATCTAATACTCCATATGCTGTATTTTCAAATGCTTTCTTTCTTGCATTCTCTATTACATTTATTATTGCTGGGGTTGCTATTAGGGCGATGATTGCTAGTATTACTATAACTGCAAGTAATTCTATTAATGTAAATCCTTTTTTATTTTTTTTCATTTGTTTTTCTCCTTCGTACCTTATTAAAAATAAAAAGTACATTCAAATTTATATACTTTTTATTAGACCGTAAAAATTTAACTGTGTAAGTTTAAATATTCTGTTATTTTTACCTTTCTTCTAATTTCTACTGTCTACACTTATTGTAGCATAAATAAATAAATAAATAAATAAATAAATAAATAAATA
>CALVXR010000003.1 GCA_944371445.1 uncultured Bacilli bacterium | reverse complement strand
AACAATTTTCATTATGCGTAAATATAAATAAAAGAAATAAAAATCAGTTAAAAAATAACTGAAATAAATAAAAAAATAAAAAATTATAAAGTTTTGTATAGAAAATACTTGACTTTATTATGAGAGGTAGATTTTATGAAACATAAAAAAGAACTTATAAAAAATACAATTATAATAGCTATAGGTAGATGTAGTACGCAAGTAATAACATTTTTACTTCTTCCATTATATACATCGATATTATCTACAAAAGAATATGGAGAATATGATTTACTAAATACTATTTCTATATTTGCTATTCCGTTTATAACTCTTCTTATGGAAGAGTCAATGTTTAGATTTTTAATAGATGTTAAAAATGAAACAGAAAAGAAGAAAGTAATAAGTCAGTCAGTAATATATTCTTTAGCAAGTTCTATTATATCTTCGTTAATTATTTTATTAATAGGAACTATATTTAACTATAAATATACAGTATATTTAATATTTTATATTATTGCTAGTATTTTATCAGGACTTGCTGGATCTGTTTGTAGAGGTCAAGGTAAATATAAAATATATGCAAGCTTTAATTTCTTTTCTAGTTTTTTTAATGTTTTATTAAATGTTATATTTATATTATTTATGAGAACTGGTATATATGGATTATTCTTATCATATATAATATCTAATTCGATAATATCTTTACTTACTTTAATAAAAATGAATGTACATAAATATGTATCAGTTAAAAACATAGATAAAAGTTTAATGAAAGAAATGGTTAAATATTCAGTACCACTTGTTCCTAATAGTATTTCGTGGGCAATTATAAATTTATCAGATAGGTTATTAATTACAGCTTTTTTAGGAGCATCTATAAATGGTATTTATTCGATTGCTAATAAATTTCCAACTATAATAAATACTTTCTATAATTTCTTTTATATGGCATGGAAAGAAACAGCTTCAAAAATAGTTAAAGAAGATAATAAAGAAGAATTTTATAACAATATTTATTTAAATCTTAAAAATTTTTTAATGGCAGTTAGTCTATGCTTAATAGGTATTCTTCCATTTATATTTCCTCTTTTGATAAAAAAAGAATATGTTACAGCCTATAACTATATACCACCACTTATAATGTCCATTTATTTTTCTAATTTATCAAGTTTTTATGGTGGTATATTTGCAGCTTATAAAGATACTAAAATAATGGGAAGTAGTACAGTATGGTCTGCTATAATAAATTTAACTGTTAATTTTGCCTTAATTAAATTTATAGGTGTGTGGGCAGCAGTAGTATCTACATTTATATCTATATTTGCTATCTATTTATATAGAAGCTATAAAATAAAAAAATATGTAAAATTAGATAAAGATAAAAATATATATTTAAATATTTTATTTTTAATAATAATTATATTTACTTATTATATAAATAATATATTATTATCAAGTATTTCATTTATATTAGTATTAATTTATTCTATATATATTAATAAGAATTTTGTAAATGTATTTTTGAAAAAACTTAGAAAGAAAGCGTAAATATAAAAAATATGTATTTGTAAATAATCCATATATCTTTATTGTTTTATATTATTAATATTGATTTAAGGCTTTATTTCTACATAATATTGACTTAAATCTTTTTTTATAATTTATTATCTCTAGTGCAATAATATATATTTTTTAACCATTAGTATATATATCAATTGACAATGTAAAAATGTTGTGCTATTATTTTATTAAGCACAGAAAGGTGTTTTTATTTTGATAAAAACAAGGTAAGAGGTGAATTATGAAAAAAATCGCACAATTTTTTATGGGTGTAAAAAGTGAAATGAAAAAAGTAAAATTTCCTAATAAAAAAGAAATGACAACTTATTCATTAGCAACATTAGCTTTTATTTTAGTATTTGCAATATTTTTCAGTATAACAGATTTTGTTCTAGCATTTTTTAATACATGGATGGTGAAATAATGGAAAAAGAATGGTATGTAGTTAACACTTATTCAGGACATGAAAATAAGGTAAAGGAAAAACTTGAAATGAGAGCAAGTACTATGGGTATGGAAGATTATATTCATAGAATAGTTGTTCCAGAACAAAAAGAAGTTGAAGTAAAAGATGGAGTTACAAAAGAAAAAGTAAAAAAAATGTTTCCTGGTTATATTTTAGTTGAAATGGTTATGACTGATGAAGCATGGTTTATAGTTAGAAATACACCAGGAGTTACTGGATTTATTGGATCATCTGGTAAAGGAGCTAAACCATTTCCACTTACTCCTATGGAAGTTGACAAAATATTAGGTTCTATGGGAATGAGTAGAATTGATATTGAGAATGAACTTGAAGTAGGAACAAAAGTTAAAGTTAATAATGGCCCATTTGAAGGAATGTTTGGTATAGTTAAAAACATCGATTTAGAACATCAAAAACTTGAAGTAGCACTTGATTTATTTGGTCAAGAAACAATTGTAGAGTTAGAATTATCAGAAATAGAAAAAATATAAAAATAGAAGAGATTTTCTTCTATTTTTTAGAAAGGATAAGTATGAAAATAGCTATTATATGTGCATTTTATGATGAAATAATTTATTATAAAGATAAATATAATATTGATATAGAAAAAACAGAAAATTTAATAAAAATAGGTAATAAAGAAGTGTTAATAGTAAAATCATTAGTAGGTAAAGTAAATGCTGCATTAACTATTCAAAAAGTAATAGATAATTTTAAACCAGATTATGTTATAAATAGTGGGTGTGCGGGAGCTATTAGTGATAAATTAAATATATCTGATATTGTAATTATAACTAGCTCAATTTATCATGATTTTACACCAGCAGAAATAATGCAAAAATATACTCCTAATAAAGGTATATTCGTAAGTGATGATTATTTAGTAAAAAAAGCACATGAAGTAAGTAAAAATTTAAATATAAATGTTATAGAGGGAACTATTGCTACTGGAGATTGTTATGTTACAGAAAAAGAAGTAAAAGATAAGATACTTAATATGAATGCTATCTGTACTGATATGGAAACAGCTGCATTTATGCACGTTGCTAATATAAATAAAATTCCTTTTTTAAGCATAAGAGGAATATCTGATTTTGCTGATGGAGAAGATGTAGATGAAATAAATTCTTCATATAAAGCAGCAATGATAACAGAAGAACTTATAAAAGTATTATAAAAAGTTTGATATAGCCATCAAACTTTTTTATTTTAATTTTTCATATATTTCTTTAACATCAACTAATTCATTATTATTATAATATGGTTTTAAATGTAAATGAAAATGTTTTACTTCCTGTGCATCTCCGTTATTTTGAATTAAAGTAATTCCCTCTATATTAAGTTTTTCCTTAAGTACTTTTTCTAAATTTCTTGCAGTATCTATAATATGTATTAAAGTATCATTTGGAATATCAAATAAATCTTTGTAATGCTTTTTAGGTATAATTAAAGTATGTCCATTACTTTCAGGATTAATATCTAAAAAACATTTTAAAGTATCATCTTCATATATGGTATATGAAGGAATATCACCATTTACAATTTTACAAAAAATACAGTCCAATCTTATCACCTCATACAAAGTATAACATTTATAAAATAGAAAGTAAAACAAAACTTTAATTTATAAAAATAGAAAATGTTGATTTATAAAGTTTAAGTTAAAAATTATTTAAAAATAACATTTTTTGTATATCTTAAAGTTTTATAATAAAAAACTAACCATAAGGTTAGAAAGTTTAGTTAAATTAACTTTAGATTTAATATGTGAATATCTGCGAATATTCTATTAAATATAATGAATAAAATTAAAAAAAATATTCAAAAAGTTGGCTAAATAAGTATTTTTTGATAAAATAATCTATAGACATATAACTTTTTATTTACAATTATTTAATAAAAATAAGAAATTCACATAGTAAGGAAGTAATTTTATGAATATAATAAAAATGTATAATGATTATGTAAAAGAAACTATTATAGAATCTAAAATAGAAATAATCACAATTCGTAAAAGCGAACTTTTTTCTGTTAATAAATTAAAATTAAGAATAAAAGAAGATACTGATATTTTAATAAAATATGAAGGAAATAAAGAATATAAATTGGATTTTATTTTAGAAATAGATGAAAATATTACTTGTAATATAAAAGAGATTAGAATAAATACACAAAGTAAAATTAGAAATACATATATATTAAAAAGTAAAAGTAAACTTTACTTAGAAAGATTCTTAAATTCAAATAAAATGAGATTACTTGATATAGTAAATTTAGATGAAAATACTAGTATATGTGATATTAAAAATAGAAATATATCTGATAATGATAATAAATATGATGTGATTATATATCATAATGCAGAGTTTACAAATTTAAATATAGATTATAAAAGTATTATTGATTCAAATAAAAAAGAAAGTATAAATGTTACTGACATTATATCGTCTAAAATAAAAAACTATAAAGTAAATCAAAAACTAAAAATAATTACTTCAAATAAAGAAAACTGTAGTGTAAATGCATATGTACTAATAGACGAAAACAAAATAGATAAGTATAGTTTCGTTAGCATCACTTCTTTAGAAGATGAACTAAATAATATTTCAAAAACAAAAAAAATAACAAAAGAAGAAATTAGAAAATTAACAAAAGAAATAAAATTATTTGATTATGAATCTATAATAGATAATAATTCATTAGAAAAATTAAAATCGTATTGGAGGTGGTATGATGAATAGAGAAGATTTTGAATTTCTTAAACAAGATATAATTTATTTTGATAATGGTGCGACTACATTAAAGCCTATGGTATTATCAGAAACTATAACAAATTACTATAATAATTATAGCGCTAATGCACATAGGGGAGATTATGATATTAGTCTTAAAGTAGATGCTATGTATGAAAATGCTAGGGAAAAAGTAAAAAATTTTATAAATGCTGATAAAAATAGTGAAATAATATTTACATCAGGAGCAACAGATTCACTTAATAAAGTAATATTTGGATATTTTAAAAACAAATTAAAAAAAGATGATGAAGTATTACTTACTAAAAGTGAGCATGCATCTAATGTACTTCCTTGGTTTGAACTTGCAGATGAAATGGGAATAAAAATCAAATATATAGAATTAGATGAAAATTTAAAAGTAACTATGGAAAATGTAAAAAAAGCAATAACAAATAAAACAAAAGTTATTTCAATTGCACATATTACCAATGTAATAGGTGATATAAGACCTATAAAAGATATAATAGAATATGCACATAGAAAAAATATATTAACTCTTATAGATGGTTCTCAAAGTGTACCACATATGAAAATAGATGTAAAAAAACTAGATATAGATTTTTTAGTTTTTTCAGCTCATAAATTGTGTGGACCAACAGGTGTGGGGGTTATATACGTAAAGGAGAGTTTAATCAAAGAACTAAAACCTATAATATTTGGTGGTGGAATGAACTCATTCTTTGAATACGATGGAACCAGAAAATATCGTGAAAGTCCTAGCTTATTTGAAGCAGGCACACCTAATATTGCTGGTGTGATTGGTTTTGGAAGTGTTATAGATTATTTAAATGAAATTGGAATAGAAAACATAGAAAAATATGAAAAACAATTAAAAAATTATGCATTAGAGAAATTAAAAAAAGTAAAAGACATCATTATTTATAATCAAAACAGTGAAAGTGCTATAATTACTTTTAACATAAAAGGTATATTTTCACAAGATTTAGCAATCTATTTAAATAAGTATAATATATGCGTACGAGCAGGAAGCCATTGTGCTAAAATCTTGAAAGATGAATTAGGAATTAAAAATACATGTCGTATGAGTTTATATTTTTATAATAATAAAGAAGAAATAGATATGTTAGTTAAAGTACTTAGTAAAGATAATTTAAAAGAAGATATAATATAAATTTTAATATATTGTATCTTTTTTTTATTTTATGAAAAAAAAACTATAATAAAATAAAAAAATATGTTATATTATATATAGTTAAAAAATAGAAAAAAGTGAAGGTAGGTAATTCATATGATAAAAAGAAAAGGATTTACATTAATTGAGGTGTTAGCAACTATAGCTTTATTATCAGTTATAGCTGTAATAATATATCCAAACATGGCAAGATATTTTAATAAAAGTAAAGATGATGCTTTTCAGATACAAATTGATGAAATAAAAAAAGCAGCACATGAATGGACCTTAAAAAATCCTAAATTTTTACCAGAAAAAAAAGGTGAATCAATAACTATTTTTTTACTAGATTTGAAAAAAAATGGTTTAATTGATATAAATTTAATGAATCCAGAGACTAATAAAAAATTTCCGGATGATATGGTAATTATGATTATAAAAACGGACAAAGGGTTTGAATATGAAGTAGATGTTGATAGTGGAACTGAAGAAGATGATACTGATTTAGATAAACCAAGTATTATTCTTAAGGGATTACCTTATCAATATGTAGAAATAAATAGTATTTATAAGGAATATGGTGCAATTGCAATTGATAGTAAAGGAGAAAATATAGATGAAGATGAAATAAAAATTACTATCACAAGAGAAAATATAAAACAAACAGAGATTAAAACAAATGATTTTTATGAATATGAAGTATCATATGAAGTAACAGACCCATATAATGGTAAAAAAGCTAAGGCTATTAGAAAAGTAAAAATTAGAGATACAGAACCTCCAGTACTTAAAATACCTGTTAATACTACGATAAAAACTACTATTTTGTCTTTTGATTTAATGGAAGGTGTAAGTGCAACAGATAATTCTAAAAAAGCGCCAACTATTGAAGTTAAAGGAAATATCGCTTTGGGTGTTCCTGGAAGTTATGTCGTTCAGTATACAGCAGAAGATGGTAGTGGAAATAAGACAAGTAAAAGGAGAGTTATAACTATTGTAGGTGATGTATGTTTACCTATTAAAATAACAGGTAATATCAAAAGTTCAGTTTTAACAAATAAAAATGTTATATTAGAAGCAACTTATGTTAATAATAGTAAGCCAACGAATGGAAGTTTTCAATGGCAGAAATATGATGGTGGTTGGAAAAATATAGATGGAGAAACATCATCTAAAATAGTATTAAATAAAGATACAAATACTAAATATAGAGTAGTAGTTAAATACGATGGATGTAGTGTTATAAGTAATGAATATAGCGTATTTATTGATAAAACTAAACCAGTTTGTGTAAGTAGTGGTGGACTTCCTAATTGGACAAAAAACAATATAACTTTAATAGGAACTTGTTCTGATGTTGGAGGAAGTGGTTGTGTAAGTCATATTAGTAAAACATTCACAGAAACAATAAATACTACAACAGCTACACCAGGAACTGTATATGACAAAGCAGGTAACAGTACTTTATGTCCAGAAGATCAAACTGTAAAAATAGATAAAGTAGATCCAATAAGTGTAAGTGCTTCTAAAGTAGTAGCAACTACTAAATCAATAACAGTTAAAGCTAACGGTCAAGATGTTCACTCTGGAATAGGAAAATATGAATTTAGTAAAGACAATGGAAATACTTGGGTAAGTAATGGAAATAATAATACGTATACATTTAATAACTTAAAAACAGGTACATATAAAGTAAAAGTAAGAGTTACTGATATAGTTGGAAATTCAACAACAAGTGCGGCTGTAGATTTGGAAACTATTAGAGTTACACCACCAACATATAGTGTAGATCCAGCAGGAGATGTATGGGCAAGAAGCAAAAAAGTAACTATAACATATCCACCACGTCAAACAGATTTTGTATATCAATATAGTGTGGATGGAGGAAGTAACTGGACAACAGTATCAAGCGGAACAACAACGACATACACATTTAATAAAAATGGAAATATAATCGCAAGAATAACAGATGGTATAAATTACTTTACTGCAAGTACATTATCAGTAACCAAAATAGATAGAACACCACCAAGTGGCGTATCAGCAACGAAAGTAAGTTCAACAACAAAATCAATAACAGTAAAAGCAAATGGAACAGATAGTGGTTCGGGAATAGGAAAATATGAATTTAGTAAAGATAATGGAAGTACATGGGTAAGTAATAGAACAAGTAGTACATATACATTTACAAATCTTAAAACCGGTTCATACAATATAAAAGTAAGAGTAACCGATAAAGTAGGAAATGCAACAACAAGTGCGGCAGTAAGTATGAGTACAAGTACAGTTGCAGTACCAACATATAGCGTAAATCCATCAGGAGATGTATGGGCAAGAAGTAAAACAGTAACAATAACATATCCAGCACGTCAAACAGATTTTGTATATCAGTATAGCGTAAATGGAGGAAGCAGCTGGACAACAGTATCAAGCGGAACA
>CALVXR010000002.1 GCA_944371445.1 uncultured Bacilli bacterium | reverse complement strand
TTTTTAAGTCTTATGAGTGATAGCTCATAGTACGCATTTTTGGGTTACAAAAAAAGCTCTCAAATCCCTTGTAAAATAAGGAAATGAGAGTTTTTATTCACTTCAAACTGTCAAACTTGAGATTATACTATAAGTATTCTTTTTTTTAAATAGTTTTGCATATATAATTATCAAAAAAAAGAACTATTACTAGTTCCTTAATTATATCAAAATTATTTTAAAATCCTCTTTTTCTTAAGAATGATGGAATATCACTTGTATCATCATCATTTTCTTCTATATCTTTTTTTATTTCTTCTCTTCTACTATATGAATGATATATTGGAGATGATTCTTCTTCAAAACCAGTTGCTATTACAGTAACTATTATTTCATCATTTAAATTTTCATTAATAACTGCACCAAATATAGTGTTTATATCAGTATTGGCAGATGATCTTACTACTTCAGCAGCTTCTTCTACTTCAAATAAAGTAAGGTTAGCTCCACCTGTTACATTTATAATAGCATCAGTAGCTCCATCAATACTAGTTTCAAGAAGTGGACTAGATACAGCCTCTCTAGCAGCATCTGCAGCTCTATTTTCTCCTACTCCCATACCAATACCAATTAAAGCATTTCCTCTATTTTCCATTACTGCTTTAACATCTGCGAAGTCTAAGTTAATAAGTCCTGCTACTGCAATTAAATCTGATATAGATTGTACACCTCTTCTAAGTACATTATCTACTTCTTTAAAAGAATCCAAAAGTGGAGTTGTTTTATCTATAATATCTCTTAATCTATCATTAGGTATTACTATTAAAGTATCTACATGTTCTTTAAGTTCTGCTAGCCCTTCTAATGCTTGGTCCATTCTTTTTTTACCTTCAAACGAGAATGGTTTAGTAACAATACCAACAGTAAGAGCTCCTTGACTTTGAGCGATTTCAGCTATTACTGGTGCAGCACCAGTTCCAGTTCCACCACCCATTCCACCAGTTACGAATACCATGTCAGCACCTTTTAAAGCTTCTTCAAGTTCTTTTTTAGATTCTAGTGCTGCTTCTCTACCAATTTCAGGTTTAGCTCCTGCTCCTCTTCCGCCAGTAAGCTGTGCTCCTATTTGTATTTTAATAGGTGCTTTTGAACAGTTTAATACTTGAAGATCTGTATTAGCTACTATAAAATCAACACCTTTAACACCTGATTCTATCATACGATTTACAGCGTTATTACCGCCTCCACCGACACCAATTACTTTTATTTTTGCTATTTGATCCATCTCTAATCCAAACATTAAAATCCTCCTTAATCGCCTGAGAAGTATCCAAATACTTTATCTAGCATTGAATTTTCTTCTACTGTAAATTCTCTATCAGTTGTTTCTTCTTTAAACATCGAATATTCTTTTCCAATTAATTTAAGTCTGTTTATAAAACTCATTATAGTTCCAAGTGCTACTGAATAAGTATTAGAACGGATTCCTAATAATTTTATATTTCCAATTATTAATTTTTTTCCAAATATATCATTAGCAATATATTCAAAATCTGTCATATTACTTATACCACCTGTTATAATAATATTATCAACAGAATTACTTGTCAAATTTGTTATTTCTTTTCTAGCAAGTGTCAAGATTTCTTCAAGTCTAGCCATAACAATTTCAGATGCTTCAAACTGGCTAATTTTTATTTTTTCATCCAATGTATTTACAGTTTCGTAAAAATCATTTAGACTAGCATTTCTTTTATGAGCAAGTGCAAAATTTTCTTTTACTTCTCTAGCAGTTTTTTGAGTAGTTTTATATATGTAAGCTAAATCATTATCCACATTAGTACTACCTATCGGAAGGACTGAGTTTTTTATTAAAATTCCTTTATTATATAAAGATACTGTTGTTGTTTCATGTCCTATATTGATTATTGATGAAACTGAAGTTTTTATATCTTCTGTTTTAAAAATTTCCATATCGCTGATAGGATTTAATAAAGCTTCTACTACCTCAATATTTAAACTTTCTAAAACAGTCAAAACTGAAATTAAATTTTTACTTGGAACAGATACCTTTATTGCTCTCACATCCAAATTAGAAGCAATTAATCCCCTTGGTTCTTTAACTCCATTTTTATCATCCACTTTGAAATCAATTGGAATACTAGTAACAATTTCATATCCGTTTTGTTTTTTTGTCGCTAAAGCATTTTCTAAAACTTCACTTACATCTTTTCCAGTTATTATACTAGCATCATTTTCTATTTTAATATTTCCTTTAACAAGAGAAAAGTCTGCTTTATAACTTGGAACTGTAACTGCTATTTTTTTAATGCTTATTCCAAGCATACTTTCTACTTCATCTACTGCTTTTTTTATAGAACTTCTAGCTGCTTCTGCATCTGTAATAAGCCCTCTTTTTATTCCTATAGATGGGGTACTAGTTGCAGCAAGCAAATTTAGTTTATTTTTATAAAGCTCACAAACAATTAATTTGATTCTATCAGATCCAATATCCAAACTTGAATAAATATGTCTCATAGTATCTTCACCCACATTCTAATTATAATTATACTATAAAAACCTTAAAAAAAAAAGAAAAAGTTGTTATTTTTGTGACTTTTTTTTCAAAATGTCCGCTTTTGTACTTTCGTTTACAAAACAAAATGTCCTATTATAAAAATTAGTGAAAAAAATTGATTTACAAAACAAAATGTCCTAAAATACACTTCCGGAAAG
>CALVXR010000001.1 GCA_944371445.1 uncultured Bacilli bacterium | reverse complement strand
ATCAAAGTATCTTGCGTAATTCTTTTGATTTTTTCGTTTACTCTCATAACATCATCCTCCTAGATTAATTATACCAAATTTTGTATTTTTTAACTTATCTAGTCTTTATTATAAGAGTCTTTCTAATGATTAGTATATGTAAAATGCATAGGATCAAAATAGTGTCCAGTCCAGTCGCCACCCCAATAAAATCCATGTTTTTTCCATATATTTACGATTTCAGGAGTAACTGCATAAGGATCTATTCCAGGTTTATATGTTCCAGAAGTATAAGTTGCTGCATTAGATGAAGCATTTATATCTATTGCTACACCATAAGAATGGTGTGATCTAGAGTTTGAATTACTGGCCATCACTCTCCATGTATATCCAGATAAATAGTTGATTGGAAACTTAAGTGCTAATAACTCGTCAAAAACTGCTTTTACTTCATCAGCAATATATTTGTGAACTGTCAAGCTTCTTTCTTTTTCATTCCCATTTTTATCTATTGTATTTACTTTAATTGTTGTAAGATATGGTTGCATTTGAGCTATAGTACTTGGAACTCCAGCGGGGAATAATTTATTCATTCTTTGATTTAATGGAATACCACCAATCTCACCAACTGCTCCTGTACTAATAGAAGATGAAGCCTTAATTTTCTTTCTAATTTCTAATGATTCTTGTTTCCTTTGTTCATAAGTTTTTTCTCGTTCAGTATTTTCTGCAAACAAAATCTCCTCTTTTAGCTTTTTTTCTTCGGCTTCTAACTTTGCTATATATTCTTTATTTGCATTTTTCCAACAATTAGTAGATTTTATATCAGTACCACTCAAATAATTAATTAGCATATTAACTAATGTTGGTACTAAAAATACAACACATGCTGCTAATACTTTACTAAAAATTTTCTTTTTATTTCCTGCTTGATTATCTACATCACCAACAACCATTTTTGTAAGTTCTAGCATACAAAGAATGATTAAAATTACTGGAACAGCAATTTTTATTATATTTATTATATCTTTTAAAATATTTATTATTTTTAATATTCCTGACGAATTACATTCGAACATTTCCATCACCATCTTATCTTTAAAACAATTATAGCATGCTTTCGCATGCTATGTAAATTAATTATTTAAGTTCTTCTAAAATAAATTTATTATTTTTTTCTAATTAGAACATCATCAAAATGTATTTCTTCACTACTATATTCTTCTCTTTATTAAAACCATATTACAATAAACTGACGAATCATTTCCATTATATACTTCTTTATAAGATAATTCAGGTGTTAAATATTATTTTTTATTAAATAAAATATCTTCCATAGGTTATATTAGATATTGATTTAATCCATTTGTCTTTTTTTGATAAATTTTATTATTACTACCATTGCAACTATTATAATAGTAAGTTCTATTATGTATTTTAAGTAAATTAATATGTCATTTTTTTCTGTCTTAACATTTTTGACTTTGCTATTTTTATCTATTTTAATATATATTTTTTTATTATCCTTGTTATCTCTATTTATAATCCAAGTATAGGTATTTCCTTGAATTTCATCAGCATTATTTTCTATAACATCATATTTAGATGTTATATTTACTTTTACATTTTCTAGTTCACTATATAAATCATAACATAAAAATTTATCTGATGTAGTAAATATAACTTTATTTTCATCTTCCAAAAACATACTAGCCTCATCATAACACCATCTAGAAAAAGGAGTCAAAAATAATATATCATTATACTCAATATTACCACTATAAACATATTTTAGAGTATCCCCATTAATAAATTTTTGTTTTGTAAGATTATTTCTATTATTTTCTATTCTAAATAAAATATCTGAAATATAATTTGTTTTATTTTCATTTTTTGAATATTCAACAAACATATCCCTACTTCCAGAAATTTCAATTTTATCATTAACTATGTCATCAGTCAGTTCAATATTATATGTAACATTACATCCTGTTAATAATATAATTAATAAGGATAATATCAAAATTTTTTTCATACTGCCTCCTTACTTTGCACTTACAGACCAAGCTGCAACAAATCCATCTCTATCATTATATAATTCTTCAATTGTATATAAACCATTTTTCGCTCTATAACCTGGATCTAACAATTGTACTTTATCTCCTTCTCCTGGTACTACGGCAACAAAGTGGCCTGGAAGTAATAATAATATCCCATTATTTTGATTAATTACATCTAACATTTTACTTTTCATAGTAGAAAATGACGGAGATTGGTATCTTGACCATAATAGTTCAGTTTTTATATTAAAGTGATTTTGAAATGCCGCATTTGTAATTTTATCATCACCAAGAGCACCTCCAGGATGTCCATTACTACAAAACCAACTAGAAACAACTTTAGGATTAGCATCACTTCCAGTAAGTCCTGAAATTAATATAGACAGAGACACGGCACCACATCCAGCATTTTGTACGGTTGTACCACTAGAACAAAATGGTAAACTCTTCCAAGGTTCAGTTCCTTGGTTATAATATGGAAATTTTCCTGAAAATTCACCAGGTTGATTTGAAATTTCATTTTTATGCTTTTCTGCTAATTCCTTTCTTTTGTTCAATGATTCTTCTATTTTTTGAGTAGCATAAACCAAATCTCCATCACTATTTAATTCTCTTTCTTCTTGCTCTTTTTCCTGTAATTTTTTTATATTTTCTTCAGTAGCATCAATCCAACATGAAAATTGCTCTATTTTTGTTTGTCCTAAAAATTCTAAAGTTAAATTTAAAAAGGTAGGAACTAAAAAAACTAAAATTGCCGCTAAAAAACGATTAATAATTTTTTGTTTTGCTGAATTTATTTTTTCCATATTTGAAGTTATTATTTTAAAAATATCTATCATACACATAATAATTAGTATTACTGGAGCTGCAATTTTTATAATATTTAATAGTTCCTTTATAAATAAAATAATTCTTAACATTCCTGACGAATTACAATCAATCATCTTCATCACCTTCTAATATTTAAAACAATTATAGCATGCTTTCGCATGCTATGTAAATTAATTATTCAAAATTTAATTCTTTAAGTTCTTCTAAAACAAATTTACCATTTTTTCTAATTAGAACATCATCAAAATATATTTCTCCACCACCATATTCTTCTCTTTGTATTAAAACCATATCCCAATGAATTGACGAATCATTTCCATTATATGCTTCTTTATAAGCTGCACCAGGTGTGAAATGTATACTACCAATTATTTTTTCATCAAATAAAATATCTTCCATAGGTTCTCTTATATATGGATTTAATCCAATAGAAAATTCTCCAACGTATCTTGCACCATCATCTGTATCAAATATTTCATTTAACTTCTTATCATCTTCATTACAAGTTGCTTTAACTATTTTACCATTTTTAAATTCTAATGAAACGTTATGAAATACATTTCCTCTATAAGGTGATGGTGTATTATAAGTTATTTTGCCATTTATGCTATCTTTTACTGGTGCTGTAAAAATTTCTCCATCTGGAATATTCATAGTACCAAGACAAGGGACCACATTCATATTTTTTATAGAAAATGTTATGTCTGTATCTTTACCAGTAAGTCTTACTTTATCAGTTTTTTCCATTAATTTTTTTAAAGGTTCTACTGCTTTTTCCATTTTTTCATAGTCAAAAATCATTGATTTAAATGCATAATCATAGAACTCATCATAAGTCATTTTTGCTTTATAGGCATCTAACACTGATGGATAGTTTAAAAGTACCCATCTTCTTTGATTAGTTCTTATATCGTGACTTTCTTTAGTAGCATCTCCTATTTTTTTTCTAATTTCACTAGCAACATTTTTATCCTCATATTCATTTGTACTATATCTAATACTTATAAAACAATCAAAATTATCAACCTCAAATTCATTTCTTTTAGCAATCTCTTTTATTCTTTCATCAGTAGTAGTTTCAAGTAGTAACGCACTTATTTCATTATCAATTCTTTTTGTAAAAACAATTCCTTTTTTTTCTGTTATATCTTTAATCAAATTTTTAATTAAATTATTACACTTTTCTGATTCATAAGTTATTAAAACTCTATCATTTTCTTTAACTTTTAAAGCATAATTTACTATTTTTTTACTTAATTCACTTTCCATTTTATCACTCTTTCTATTTTTATTCATATCATATTTTGAAAGGAGAATTCTTATGTATAGAACTTATAATTACAAAGTTAATCCTCAAAATATGAGATATCAAAATTTAAGTCAACAAAATTCTTTTAATTCTACTAATAGCATTCCAAATGATGAAAGATTTTTTGCTGGTGGATTTTTAGGACCTTTTGTTTTAGGTGGAATAACTGGAGGTTTATTAGCACCTGCATTTAATAATAATGGAAGACCAATTAATAATAATTATTATCCTCCATATCCACCTTATAGTCCATATCCTCCATACTATTATGGACCATATTATAGATAATTATTCAAAAGTAAAAATTATAAAGCTATATTCATAGCTTTTTTTTATGTAAATATACACACTATGTTTTCTTCATCATTTTATATAATTATTATAATCAGTATAATATGGTAATATTCTACAAAGACTTACAAAATACTACTTTACATGTAAAAAATAAGGAATACTCCTTATTTTATAATACATGTATTCGAATTAAATTTTTCAATATCAACTTTTTCAGAATCTTTTTCCTTTTTTACACACCAATTTTTATCTTTATCTGCAATGGCAAATTCTATATTTCCTTCTTCATCAACAATTGCTTTTCCATATCCTGGTTCTTCACTAGATAAATTAAGTCCACTATTTGGAAATGTATAAGTTTTAGCAGTTACTACTCCATCCATTTTATCTTCTAAATATTCAAGATTAATTGTATTAATTAAACCATAAGCGCTATTTTCAAAAGCACTTTTTCTAGCCTCATCGACTGCATTCATTTATGTTGGCGTAGCAAATAAGGCTGTTATATAAGGACTAATAAAATTTATTCCTAAGCAAATTAAAACAACAATTATTATAACTTTTATAGTACTATTACTATTTTTACTTTCCATGTTTACTCCCCCTATATTAATAGGATATCATATTTTATTTTATAAGAAAAGTTTTATTTTTCTTTATTATGTAAAATAATATAAATTTGTAATATTCTACAAAGATTTACATTATTTTTAAATTAAAAAGAAGCTATTTTGCTTCCTCTACTGCTCTTGTTTCTCTTACAACTGTTACTTTAATAGTTCCAGGATATTGTAAAGAATCTTCTATTTTATTTTTTATATCTCTAGCTACTTTATAACTACCTAAATCATCAACTTCTTCAGGTTTAACGATAACTCTAAGTTCTCTACCAGCTTGAACTGCATAACATTTATCAATACCACTTATTCCATTAGCTATAGCTTCTAAATCCTGTAATCTTTTTATATAATTTTCAAGAGAATCATTTCTAGCACCAGGTCGTGATGCAGATAAAGCGTCAGCTACTGCAACTAACTCTGATATAATGGAAGTTGCCTGTACATCACCATGATGTGATTCAATTGCATTTATTACAACTTCATTTTCTTTATATTTTTTAGCAAGCTCGCTTCCTATTGTAACATGACTTCCTTCTATTTCATGATCAACTGCTTTTCCAATATCATGGAAGAATCCTGCTCTTTTAGCAAGTGATACATTTTCACCTATTTCAGCTGCCATAAGTCCAGTTAAATGAGCAACTTCTAGTGAATGTTTTAAAGCATTTTGCCCAAAACTGGTTCTGAAATGAAGTTTACCAATAATTTCTACTAATGAAGGATCAACTTTAGTAATTCCTAATTCAAAAAGTGCTGCTTCACCATATTCCATTACTTTTGCCTTCATATCTTTAGATACTTTATCATAAACATCTTCTATTCTAGTAGGATGAATTCTACCATCTTTTATTAAAGTTTCAATTGTAACTCTAGCTATTTCTCTTCTGTATGGGTCAAAACTAGATAAAACAATTGCTTCTGGTGTATCATCAATTATTAAATCAACTCCTGTAACTGCTTCTATAGTTCTAATATTTCTTCCTTCTCTACCAATAATTCTACCTTTCATATCATCGTTTGGTAAATTAACAACTGTTACTGTTTGATCGTTTGCCACATCACCAGAATATCTTTGCATAGATGAAATAATCAAATTTTTTGCCTTTTTATCAGCTTCTATTTTAGCTTCTACTTCTCTATCTTTTATGTACGAAGCAATTTCTAAATTCATCATTTCTTCTACTTTTTTCATAACTAATTCTCTAGCTTCATTTTTACTAAATTTAGCTATTTTTTCTAGTAATTCAATTTGTTCTTTTTTTATTTCGTCCACTTTTACTTTTTCATCTTGAACTTCTTTTTGTTTATTAATTAAATTATTTTCTTTTTCTTCAAGCATTTCTTCTCTGTTTTGAAGGGTTTGATCCCTTCTATCCATATTACTTTCTCTAGTAAGTAATCTTTCTTCTGCTTCTTTTATCTCTTCCTTTTTTTCTTTTACTTCAAGTTCTATTTCTTTTTTTAATTTATGAGCCTCTTCTTTTGCCTCTAATAGATAATCTCTTTTTATTTTATCTGCTTCTTTTTTTCCTTTTTCTAATATTTTTTCTGCTTTTTTAGAAGCTTCGTTTCCTTTTATATAATTAATTATAAACATGGTAATAATACCAGCAAAAAGTCCAATTAGGACAAGTAAAATGGAGATAATTAAACTATTCATATATCCCTCCATTTATTTATTAATTAGGTTAATATTTCTATTAACTCTATATTAATTGTAATGTTATTGTAAAGATAAGTCAAGTAAAAATAAAAAGCTGACTAATTTTCTTCAGCTTTTGTATCCTTTGTTTGTTTTCCAATACCATAATATTCTCTTGTTTTTTGTAATAATTCATCTCTAAGTGCTGTATTGTTTTTTAATAACTCTTTAACATTTTCTTTACCTTGACCTAATTTTTCTCCGTTATATGAATACCATGCACCACTTTTATCTATTATTTTAGCATCTGAAGCAAGGTCTACTATTTCTCCTTCTTTAGAAACGCCTTCTCCATACATTATATCTACAGTACAATTTTTAAAAGGTGGAGCCATTTTGTTTTTTACAACTTTTATACTAGTTTTATTACCAATTACATCAGTTCCTAATTTTATTTGTTCACTACGTCTTATATCTAATCTTATAGATGCGTAAAATTTAAGTGCTCTTCCACCTGGTGTAGTTTCAGGGTTACCAAACATTATACCTACTTTTTCTCTTAACTGGTTAATAAAGATTGCTATTGTGTTAGTTTTATTTATTATTCCAGATAATTTACGAAGAGCTTGACTCATAAGTCTTGCTTGAAGACCAACATGTGAATCACCCATTTCACCTTCAATTTCTGCTTGTGGAACTAATGCTGCTACTGAGTCTATTACAACTACACTAATTGCACCACTTCTAACTAAAGCCTCGCAAATTTCAAGTGCTTGTTCCCCATTATCAGGTTGTGATAATAATAATTCATCTATATTTACACCTAATTTTGATGCATATTGTGGATCAAGTGAATGCTCTGCATCAATAAATGCTACTCTACCACCTAATTTTTGAGCTTCAGCAATTGCATGAAGTGCAAAAGTTGTTTTACCAGAAGATTCTGGACCATATATTTCTATTATTCTACCTTTTGGATAACCACCAATACCTAGTGCTATATCAAGTGATAAAGAACCACTTGAAATAACATCTATTTCTCTTTTTTCGTGATCTCCAAGCTTCATTACTGCTCCTTTTCCAAATTGTTTTTCTATATCACTTAATACTTGATCTAATGTTTTGTCTGTTTTAGTATTTGTTTTAACCATCTATGTTCCTCCTAATCAACTATATCCATTTTATAATATTAAAAATAGAATGTCAATACCTAAAACGAACATTTGTTTTTAAAAATTATATGTGTTTTTATTTTAATTTTTTGTAATGTATATATCAAAAAAAGAAAATCTTTTTATTTAGATTTTCTCTTTATTAATTTCTGAATTTTTATAATATTTTTTTCCTAATTCATAAATTCGTTTGTTACTTGTTTTTATTCTTTTTTTATTCATATTAATCACCATAATAAAGGAAGTAATATTTATCATTACTTCCAGAATTGTTTTAAATTATTTAGATTGGTAGTTTCTAGCTCCTAATTGTTGTTCACCCATTTGAACTAATCTTTTAGTGATTTCTCCACCAACTGAACCATTAGCTCTTGCAGTAGCATCTGCACCCATTGTTACACCAAGTTCGTTAGCTATTTCATATTTCATTTGTTCGATAGCTTGTTTAGCTCCTGGTACAACCATTTTATTTGTTTTGTTATTCATTGTATTCACCTCCTGTACACTAATAGAATGTGTACAAAAGGAATTTTCATACTATTTTTTTTTTGGTAATTTTTGGTTATAAATATTCTTCGTAATCATCTTGTTTTAAATTTGTAATTACTTCTATATTATCTATACATTCTTTAATAAGTGGTTCAAAATCAAAATTACTTTCATATTCAATACATTTATTTAGATCAGGATTAATAACTGGATGTTTTGGTACAAATACAGTACAGCAATCTTCAAATGGTAAAATACTTGTTTCATATGTACCAATTTTTTCAGCAATATCTATTATTTCAAGTTTATCAAGACAAGCAACTGGTCTTATAACTGGCATATTTACAACATTATTTATTACACTCATACTAGAAAGTGTTTGGCTTGCAACTTGTCCAATACTTTCGCCATTTATTAAAATTTTACAATTTCTTTTTTTTGCATATCTTTCTGCTATTCTATACATCATTCTTCTCATTATGGTTATCATATAATCATGAGGAACTTTTTTAAAAATTTCTTCTTGAAGTTTATTAAAAGGAACAACATGTAATTTAATTCCGCCTGCATATTCATCTAATATATTTGCAAGTTTAATTACTTTGTTTTTTGCTTCTAAACTTGTATGAGGTGGTGATTCAAAATATAATCCTTCTATCATTACACCTCTTTTAAGTGCTAGATATCCAGCAACAGGACTATCTATTCCACCTGATAACATTAACATTCCCTTTCCTTGAATTCCTACAGGATATCCACCTATTCCTCTTATTTCATTTGTATATATATATGTTCCATTATCCCTAATTTCTATATATAAATTAATATCTGGATTATGAACATCAACTTTTAAATTGGTATTTTTTAAAATATGTCCTCCAATTACATTATTAAATTCCATACTAGGAATAGAAAAATTTTTATCTGCTCTTTTAGTTATTACTTTAAATGTTTTTCCAGCTTCTTTATTTATAATATCTAACGATAAATTTTTTATTTCTTCTATATTAGTATTTACTTTATAGCATATTGTTATACCGTGAAGTCCAAATACTTTTTTTAACTTATTTTCTACTTCTAATAAAATATCATCATTTGCTTCTATAAACATTCTAACTCGATCTTTTTTTATTTTAACATCATAATTTTTAAGAACATTTTGAATATTAGTAGTTAAAGTTTTTATAAAAAAATTACGATTTGCTTTCTTTGTGGTTAATTCACCATATTTAATTAAAATCATTTTTTCCATAGTATTCCTCCAAACTTGTTATATTATAACATTTTTTTTAATAAAAAAAAGTTTTTTAGATAATAAATTATATTTTTATATTATTTATTTCTATAAACTTTTTAGTAAAATCTTCTTCATTTTTTAATAAATTTCTAAGTTCTTTTAAATAATTATTATATTCTTCATCTTCAAAATAAATTTTTTCAGCAGCATATCCATTATTTCCAAATTTATCTATAAGATGCTTTCTAGAATCTTTAATTATCTCTTTTAATGAATAATTAGGAAAGTGTTTTAATCTATATTGATATGTTCTTGTAAGAGCATTATTAATGCTAGTATTATTTTTATCTGCTGTATATAATATTTTACCATATATACTTCTTGGCTCTTTAGATGAAGATGATCTATGATCTTCTATTGCTTCTTTTATAATAGTTAGTTCTTTTTCATCAAAAAATTCTTTTAAATTTTTATCTTCATACATTATACGTGCTGATACTTTTTCATGATTTTTAGAATCAATGTGATGTCCTATATCGTGATAAACTGCAGCTGTATATACTATATCTACATTTATATTATCTACATTTTGAGCAAATTTAAGACTTCTATTTATAACATAAGTTATATGATCTAAACTATGCCCTTTATCATTTTTAAGGTATTCCTTAAATATGTTTTTTTCAATATAGTTTTTTAAAAGTTCATTAACCATAAAATCTCCTTTAATAATATAAGATTCTAATTTTTCAATTAGAATCTTATTCTTCGTAAAGTTTTGTAAGTTTATTATATATACCTGGCTCAACTTTATTTATTGCATTTATTGTAACATTCAATGACTTACTATAATCACCATTATAAAATAATTCTTCTGCCTGTAATAATGAATCATTTAAACTATCTGATTTGCTACGATATCTATTACCATAAACAATAGCAGTTTCTGCGAGTTTAGCAATTTTAAGCATATTTTGAGTTTTTGAACAAAGCTTTAAAGCTAAATCTCTACCAGTATCTACACGTGTATTTAAAACATCTATATTTATAGGTTTTTTTGATAATTCATTAACAATCTCTTTTAACGCTTCATTTGCCTCTTTAAGTTCTACAAAATATGAACGTGGTATTACAGGTAAATTATAAGTTCTAAGTTTAAATCTAGAATCTTTTAAAATTTGTCTTACTTCTTCTAATTGTTGTTTAGCTCTAGATTCGTCATCCTTCATACTTCCAATTGTATCTAAATAATTATCCAAATTTTCCTCTGCAGTTGCTAATCTTTGATTTAGTGATTCCATTTCTTTAACAATTTTAGTATATGCAAAAGCCATGTTACCAGTATGATCTTTTAAAACTTTAAAATCTTTATCAAGTGAGTCTATATCATCTTTTATTTGAAATAAAATAGCAGTATCTTCTTCTTTTAAATCATATAATTCTTTTATTTTATCTAATTGATTAAATATATCATATACTAATTTTACAGTCTTTCCAATTTTTTTACTAAAGTTTTTAAATCCTTCTTCATATTCGTCACGAGCATTTTTTTCTTTTTCAAACTCGGTATATAAAGAATCAAAATATTCATTTAAAACTTTAAGTTCTAGAAGACTATCCTCTAAATTTAAAACTTCTGCTCTTTCTAAAACATCACTTATTTTTTTATTAGCTTCTTCTATATTATATTCTACATTTAAATAATCAAGTGGATAACCATGTTTTACCATATAAGAATATATTTCTTCTATTTCTTTTATTTTATTTGGAAGTACATTATTTGCAAGCAAAATTATTGATGGAAGTTCATCAATTACCACAGCTATATGCTTTAACATTTCTTCTATTGCTTTAACTAATGCTTTAACTTCTGTATATTCATGTTTATCCATAATAACTTCAAAGTTTTCAAATCTTTTACTGATATTTTCAAATTGATGCATAACTGGAACTTTAAAGTCTGCAAATTCATTTTGTATTTCATTAAATTTTTGATATAGTTCTCTATATCTACTTTTTAGAGCAGTCATTAAAGTTCTATTCCTATCTTCACTATCTGTAATTTCTTTTATTTCATTTAATAAAAACTCTGAATTTGTTCTTACTTTATAGATTTCCATTTCTAATTTTGCAATTCTATACATAGTAGTTCTATAATCCATTTTTGCTAGTGAGTGATCTGCTTCTAATAGCATATCTGTTATTTTAGGAATTTGAATATTCTTAATAGAATCTAACCTTTCAGACCAATCTTTATATAAAAGTGTTAATTTTTCATTTTTATTTAATTTTTCAAGTTTTGATAATTCTGGTGATATTGGAACTGAATCAATCATATTCTTTTCTATTTCTAAATTTTCAATTACTTTTTTTAATTCTTTATTTTTTTTGTTTTGTAGGAAGTATAAAATTAAAATTATAGCTAACGCACCAATAAAAAATACAGTTACCATAATTAAAATAATTTCATCCATACTACCACCTCATTATAATAATATCATATTTTGTCATATTTTGAAAAGAATTTTTGTTACTGTATCAATAAAATTTAATTTATTTTTATGCATTAGAAAAAATAATTATTTTAATATAAAAATTTTATGAAAATCATTAATTTTATGAAAATCATTATATTTTAATTGACTTATGAGTTAAAACATATTATAATACTTAAAGCAAATACAACTGCAGCACTATTTTGTATATATAATGTGTTTATTCCCTACAGGGGTTATAGTAGCTAAGCTGCTAGAGCGAAAATATTAATTTAATACACCCTATATATATGAAAATAGCCTTTATGTATTTGTAAAAATATAAAGGAGGAAAGATTATGGCAAGATATACTGGACCAAGCTACAGAAAATCAAGAAGACTTGGATTCTCTATCTTAGAAACAGGAAAAGAACTTTCTAAAAAGCCTTCTATTCCTGGTGAACACGGACAATCTCGTCAAAAAAAATTATCTAACTATGGTATTCAATTACAAGAAAAACAAAAAGTTAGATTTATGTATGGATTAACTGAAAAACAATTTAAAAGAACTTTTGAAGCAGCAGGAAAACTTAAAGGAGTTCATGGTGAAGATTTATTAAAACTTCTTGAAAGTAGATTAGATAACTTAGTTTATAGAATTGGATTTGCATCTACTAGAAAAGGAGCTAGACAATTAGTTAATCATGGACACATTACTGTTAATGGTAAAAAAGTTGATATTCCATCATACAGATGTAAACCTGGTGATGTAATTGCTGTTAAAGAAAGTGACAAAGAAATGAAAATTATTAAAGATGCTTTAGAATCTAGACATAATAGAGTAGAATTTATAAATTATGACGAGAATAAAATGGCTGGAACATTCGTAAGATTACCAGAAAGAAGCGAATTAAATAGTGAAATTGATGAAGCATTAATCGTTGAATACTACAATAGATAAAATCTTCATTGTTGATTATATAAAAAAAATACTAATTAATAGTATTTTTTTTTGCCGTTATATTAATAAATATTTTAATAAACACTTTATATTATAAATATCATATATGTTAATTATCTAAATTACTAAGTTCTTTTTCTAAATTTTTTAAATCATCTTTAGAAGGATGTGACTGGCTTTCTTCATAATTATTCAATTGAATTAAAATATTTTCATTATTTGGGTCATTCTCTAATCTTTTCTCATATACTTCTTTTAATTTAGAATTTAATTTTCCTTGGCAAACAAAATGACCTATAATTTTATTATCCTCTGGTACTAATGATTCAGCATTTTTCTTAATTATCTCACCATAACCATTTTTATCACTAGCTCCCATCGTTCCAAACATAAATATTTCTTTGTTATGAATATTTTTTAAAAAATTACTTACCTCTATAGATGGAAACACTTTATCAACCCAATAACCTATAAATAATCTATCAAAATCTTCATTATTATATTCTTTTATGGGAATTATTAATGAATTTGAAATATTTTTATTAATTGTTTCAGCAAGCAACTTTGTATTTCCTGTAAGTGATGAATAAACAATTAAATTTCTCATCTACTCTCCTATTGATACTAAAAAGTACTTTTTCTTTCCTCTTCTAATTACAAATAATTTTTCTTCAAGTGCAATACTTTTTGACATTACCTTATTTTCATCATTTTCTACTGCACCATTAATACTAATTGCTCCTGCATTTAAAAATTCTCTTGCTTCTCTTTTAGATGAAACTATTTTATTATTTACTAAAACATCTATTAAAATTTCATTTTCTTTTATTTTTATAGATGGTACTTCTTTCATACCAACTAAAATATCATTAACTGATAATTCTTTAATATTACCATTAAATAAATTTTCACTTATTTTAAGTGCTTTTTCATATTCTTCTTTTCCATGTAAATCGGTAATTATTTCTCTAGCTAGTGTTTTTTGCGCTAATCTATCTTCTCTTTTTTCATTATGTTTTTTTTCAATTTCTTCTATTTCTTCTTTTGTTAAAAATGTAAATACTTTTAAGTAGTGAATTATCATTTCATCATCTGTATTAATTAAATATTGATATAATTCATATGAAGATGTCTTATTTTTATCAAGCCATAAAGCATTTCCTTCCGATTTACCAAATTTATTTCCAAACTTATCTAAAATAAGAGGCATAGTAAATCCATAAGCATCTTTACCTAATTTCTTTTTAATAAGTTCTATTCCAGTAGTTATATTTCCCCACTGATCAGAACCTTCTACTTGCATAACACAATTTTTTTCTTTAAATAAATGTAGAAAATCATTTCCTTGAATTAAAGTGTATGCAAATTCTGCAAATGTAATTCCTGTATCAAGTCTTCTTTTTATTATATCTTTGTTTAAAATATAATTTACATTTATATATTTTCCAATATCTCTTAAGAAATCTAAGAAACTAAAATCTTTAGTCCAATCATAGTTATTCACTACTTCTGCTTTTCCATCAAAAATTTTAGATACTTGATTTTTTATTCCTTCTAAATTATTTAAAACTGTTTCTTTTGAAATAATTTCTCTTTCAGCTGTTGGTCTAGGATCTCCTATAAGACCTGTCGCACCTCCTACTAATAAAATAGGGTGATGGCCTGCTTTAGCAAGTCTTTTCGCAGTTACTAATGATGAATAGTGCCCTAAGTGAAGACTATCTGCTGTTGGATCAGTTCCCCAGTAAAATGTTATTTTTTCATCGTTTAATTTTTTTTCTAAATCTTCTCCAGCTACATCTTTTATAAGACCACGCCACATTAAATCATCATATAATTTCATTATTTATCACTTCCTTCTATAATTTCTACTGCATGTGATGTTCCTATTCTTGTAACACCCATTTCTAAATATTTATTAACTTCTTCTAATGTTTTTATTCCACCTGATGCTTTAACTTCTAAAATATCATTTTTATGTTTATTTATTATTTCAATATCTTTCTCGTTTACTCCACGTTTACCAAATCCAGTTGAAGTTTTTATAAAATTTACATATGTTTCATTACATATTTCTGTCATTTTTATTATTTCTTCTTCTGTTAAAAGACTTGTCTCTATAATAACTTTTAAAACTTTACCATCTATGGCATCTCTTACTTCTTCTATTTCTTCTTTTACATAATCATAATCTTTATCTTTAAGTGCTCCTACATTTATAACCATATCAATTTCGTCAGCACCTTCATTTATTGCTTCGATTGCTTCATATACTTTTACTTCTTTTGTATTCATTCCAAGTGGAAATCCAACTACAGTAGTGACTTCAACAATACTACCCTCTAATGCTTTTTTTGCAAATGGAACATAATAAGGACTTACACATACTGAAGTAAAATGATATTTTTTTGCCTCATTACATAATTTTTCAATATCTTTTATAGTAGCGTCCATTTGTAAATTTGTGTGATCAATAAAACTATTTATATTCATAAAATCCTCCTTTTTAATAAAAAATACTATTACAAAGTATAAGGACGGAGTAACCCGCGGTACCACCTTACTTCATAATAGTATTATGCACTTTATTCTTAACGCGAACTTACGATTTAACTCAAAATATGTATTTCATAATTTATTTACTGGTTTATTTTCACCAACCATAAACTCTCTAATTTCCAAATAAATTACTACTTATTATTTGTCTTTGTTAAATAATAAAATTACTATATCATAAATTAAAATTATTTGTCAATTTCATCTTCATGAATTTCTTCTATTATTTTCTCTATTTTATTTCCATATTCTATTGACTCATCATAAACAAATTCTAGTTCTGGCATATGTCTTATATCAACTCTATCAAATAACTCTTTACGAATAAAACCTGCTGCATTTTTAAGAGATGATGCAATTACATCTTTTTTACTATCATCTAAAACTGTATAATACACTTTAGCGTAACTTAAATCATTTGTTACTTTACAATCTGTAATTGTTACAAATTTAATATCAGGATCTTTTATTTCTGTCATTAATACATAACTTATTTCTTTTACTAAAGAACTTCCTATTCTTTCTATTTTTATGCTCATAAAATCACCTCACGTTTTCATTATATCATAAATTATAATATAAAATAAATACTATTTATGTATATTTACCTCTGGTTCATTTTCTTTCTCTTTAAAAAATTGATCTAATAAATCTTTTGGAGATTTTTTAAAAGCACCAATTATTTGTTTTCCATCTAATATTCCATAATCCAATTTTAAATCATAAAAAATTGTTATTGAATAATCAGATATAGTATTACAAAATTCGTATAATGTTTTTTTCTGCATATCAGATATATTATCAGGCATTAAAAACATACCATACTTGCCATATTTTTGTACATTTTTTGTCATATTTAAAAATACAGCATGTCCAAATTGGGTAATAAAATATGAAGGAATTTCTGGCATGTGTCTTATTGTAATCTGTTAAAAAAAATCAACATCACTATATTTTTCATTTAAATAATTTATTAAATTCATTATATGAAGATCATCTTGAGTTTGATTCCCCAATAATTCTATAGAGCCATCTTTTATATTTCTCTTATCATCATTATTTCCATAAATTATTGTTATTTTATAATTATCCATAAAATCACCTTTTTTATATTTTATCATACTTTATAATTTAAATATATACAATTCACACAATTTATTGTATAGAATAAACTAAATTAGAAAATAAAAAGGAGGTATGTTTTTGAAAAAAATTTTATTTTCTATAATTTTACTTATAATTATTATAGTTACTGCACTAATCTTTATAAAACCACAAAAAGATAATAAACTTACCAAAGTTAAAGTTGCTGAAGTTACTCATAGTATATTTTACGCACCACAGTATGTAGCTCATAAATTAGGTTATTTTGAAGAGGAAGGACTTGATGTTGAAATTAATTTAGTATCAGGTGCTGATAAGGTAACTGCCGCTGTATTATCTGGTGATGTTCAAATTGGTTTTTGTGGTAGTGAAGCTACAATATATGTATATAATCAAGGAGAAAAAGATTATTTAGTTACTTTTGCAGGACTTACTAATAAAGATGGAAGTTTTCTAGTTTCAAGAGAAAAATATGATAATTTTACACTTGATAAAGTAAAAGGAAAAAATATAATTGGTGGTAGAAAAGCTGGAATGCCAGAAATGACTCTTGAATATTCATTAAAACAAAATGGTATAGATCCTAAAAAAGATGTTAACATAGATACAAGTATTGCATTTGCTGCAATGAGTGGAGCTTTTATTGGAGGTACTGGTGATTTTGTAACATTATTTGAACCAAATGCTTTAGATATAGAAAAACAAGGATATGGTTATGTAGTTGCTTCTATTGGAGAACTTGGCGGAGAATTCCCATACACTGCTTATAATGCAAAAAAAAGTTATATCGAAAACAATCCAAAAGTTATAGAAGGATTTACTAAAGCTATTCAAAAAGGAATTGACTTTGTTAAAAATAATTCAGATGAGAAAGTTGCTGAAGTAATCAGTGAATATTTTCCTGATACATCAAAAAATGACCTTATAAAAATTATAAAAAGATATAGGGGTATAGATTCTTGGATGGATACTACTTATATAGATGAAGAGAAATTTAATCATATTCAAACTATTATGGAAAATGCAGGAGAATTAGATAAAAAAGCTCCATTTGACAAATTAGTTGATAACTCTTTTTCAAAAAAATAATGAAAGAATTATTAGAAATTAAAAATTTAAGAAAAATCTATCATACTCCAAAAGGAGAAATCCATGCTGTAGAAGATTTTTCTTTTAAATTGTTAAATGGAGAATTTGTATCAATAGTAGGTCCATCTGGATGCGGAAAATCAACTATACTTTCTATATTATGTAATTTAGAAAATAAATCTGATGGAAATATTAAATATAATGATGATATAAAATTAGGTTATATGCTTCAAGAAGATTGTCTTTTTGATTGGCTCACTATATTAGATAACTGTTTAATAGGATTAAAAATACAAAATGAATTAACAAAAGAATCTAAAAACTATGTTTTATCACTTTTAAAGACATATGGATTATATGATTTTAAAGATGCTTATCCACGTAATTTATCCGGTGGTATGAGACAAAGGGTAGCTTTAATTAGAACACTTGCAACTAAACCAGATATTTTACTTTTAGATGAACCATTTAGTGCACTGGACTATCAAAGTAGATTAGCAGTTTCTGACGATGTTTACAATATAATAAAAAAAGAGAAAAAAAGTGCGATTATGGTTACTCACGATTTAGCAGAAGCTATTAGTATGTCAGATACTATTATTGTAATGTCAAAAAGGCCAAGTAAAATTAAAAAAATAATTGATGTTAATTTAAGTAACAAAAAAAATCCCATTGAAAATAGAAAAGCAAAAGAATTTAGTAAATATTATGATATGTTATGGAAAGAGATAGATTATTATGGTTAGTTTAGAACATCAATTATACCTTAAAAAAAGAAAAAAAGAAAAATTTATAATTCATTTTACTCAAATCGCAATAGCGCTTATATTTCTATTTTTATGGCAATTATTAGCTGATTTAAACATTATCAATACATTTATATCCTCTTCACCTAAAGACATAATAAAAACCATTATAAGCTTAAATAACAGTGGTGATTTATGGAGGCATATATTAATTACTCTTTATGAAACAATAATTAGTTTTGCACTAGGAGAATTAATAGGAATCACTATTGCTATAATATTTTGGTGGAGTCCATTTATTTCAAAAGTTTTAGATCCATATCTTACAATACTAAACAGCTTACCAAAAGTAGCTCTTGGTCCTATTATTATAATTTGGGCAGGGGCATCAATGAATTCAATTATTTTAATGGCACTTATGATATCAGTAATAATTACTATTATAAATGTTTATGATGGATTTAAAAAAACTGATGTTAATAAAATAAAATTATTAAAATCATTTGGGGCAAGTAAAAAACAAATTTTTATTAATGTTGTGTTTAGAGAAAATATAAACATAATAGTTAGTTCTTTAAAAATATGTATAAGTATGTCTTTAATTGGACTATTACCCCCAGTGGGAGAAAATTTAAATTCTAATAAATATTATAGTAAATACTTATCTCATTATCTTTAACTACAATCTTTTGTATTAAATGTTCAATAATTCTTCTTTGCTCATCAAAGTCCATATCAAACCAAGTTGTTTTTAAGCTAGTTATCATATTTAAAGATACTTTGTTATCTTTTTCTTTTTGGTCTGATGATATTAGTTTTTCTTCTATCATTATTTTTTCTTTTTCTAATTCAGTTATTTTTTTATTAGTTTCTTCTACTGCAATACCACTTGCTATAAAATTTAATAAATTATTAATTTGTTTTTTAATTTCTTCTAGTCTTGCCTTTAATTCATTTTT